>JAFAJR010000107.1 GCA_019236085.1 Candidatus Dormiibacterota bacterium | reverse complement strand
CACCACCGTAGTTCGGGTCCTCTGTGTGCACCAGCGAGTAGTACGGGTAGAACGACGCTTGCCCGTCGTCGGTGGGCGGCGGGTTGGTGCAACCAGCACCGGTCGTCCGGTTGCAGGTGCCGCCGAAGTGCGCTGCCTCGATGCGCGGCAGGTCGCTCTCGAACGCCATGTTGTCGTAGTCCGACTTGTACTTCCCATCCTTCCAGCTCAGTGGGCTGGAGAACCGGATCGCACTCGGTGCGGACGACGTGTTGCACGTCGAAGCGTTGTCGGTGTCGGTGCAGTTCTCCCAGTCGCTCTGCAGGTACGAGGCGCCATCAAAGCCTGGCGTGTTGGCGTCGACGCATCCCGTCACCTGGTAGTTCAGCGACTCCTCGTCGGGGAAGCAGATGTTGTTGTCGTCGCTTGCGTCGCTCGACACCGCCTCCTGGTCGACACCCGGCCGGCCTTCGAGGCCGTCACAGATGTTGCCGTGGTCGGCGTCCATGTGCGTGCACCAGTCGAAGTGCCCCAGCTCGTCCGAGAACGCGATGTTGTAGCTGTGCGCGGCCCAGAGAACCCGCGTCTTGGGGCTGGAGGTCGAGAACATCGGATGAAAGTTGTAGTCGATCTCGTTGCAGGTCGTGCCCGTCGGAGCGTACTGGATCTGCCCGAAGTGGTTCGACGCACTCGCCGTCATGGTTCCCGATGTTCCGGTGGTCAGGTCGTTGACGTCCGTTTCGAGGCCATTCGCCGTGTCGTGCAGCGTGACCTGGAGGTCGTCACCCGACTTCATGAACTCGACGTCCGCGTTGCCTTGCGGATCGCCCGAGCCGAGGACCTGGAACTGCAGCGGATTCGGCGGGCCGATCGGCTTGCCGTCGTGCGTCAGGTACGCGAAGTTGACGTTCTCGATACCGCCCAGGATCTCGCTCTGGCACGTGGAGTTCAGCGTCGTGCCGTTGATGGGATCCTCGCTGAGGCTGTCGATGTTCAGCGCCGCGCACCACTCGGTGGCGTCACAGCTCGAGTTGGCGAACTGCGGCACCCAGCCTGGTGCGTAGAACTGCAGCTCCATGAAGGCTACGCCAGGAGCCTTGTCGGACTTGGTCGGGTCGACGATGTTCTTGTCGCTGTCCGCCTTGCAGGTGGACTCCTGCTCCGGGTAGGACTGCGTGGCGCACAGCGCCATCCCGAACCAGAATGCCGGATGCAGCAGCACGTTGCAGCTGTTGCCGTTGGTCATCGAGCAGCCGGCCGGCGGATCCTTGGGCAGCGTCAGGTCGTACCGCATGTTCGCGCCCGAACCCTCTGTGTTCGAGTAGAACTCGGTCGAGGGCTCGTCGTGGCCCACGTACTGCCACGTCCCGAAGGCCGCGTAGGGGTCGTCAACCTCCGTACAGAACGGCCGGATGGTGAGGCAGCTCGGCTTCTGGGTCGCGTAGGACTCGGCCGAGCTCTTCCCCACGCCGAAGGCGCCGATCGTGGCGCCGCACACGGCGACAAAGCCGATCGCCGTCAAAACTCTCAGTCGCGTCACCAATGTCCTCCCTATGTCCAGGCCGGTGGCCTGGAGTCATGTGTGTTGGTCGAAAGCCACGTCCTATTGGGTCGCCAGACTGAAGGCGGCGGCCTGATGGGTGCCGACAGCCAGGCGGCCGGGCCCGTCCCGGTCACCACACGGCCCCCTCGACACCACCCCTGAGGTGTCTTGGAATCATCACCCTGATGCCCTCCCGCTGGTAGGCGATTGGAGACTATGGCACGTTGGTCCCTCGCTCCGATAGCCCCACACGCTTCAGCCGCCGCATAACTCCACCGGCGGACCCGAGTCACGCCCGGCGCAGCGCGTCTCTGATGCGAACCCGGGCGCCGAAACGCAGCACCGAGTTCGCGTAGATCCTCTCGGTCAGCGAGGCGGCGACGACGATGAAGCCGGCCGTCAGCGCATACGCCAGCGCAACCTGCCACGCGGGGACGATGCCGGAGGCCATCCGGATCGTCATGAGCGTGGGACTGAAGAACGGAATGAGCGACACGATGGTCGCGAATGTGCTCAGGCCGGCAGGGATGGGCATGCCCGAGGTGATCGACGTGATCTCGGGGATGAACACCACGTACGCCAGCAACCAGGCCAGGACCAGTAGGAGCGTGACCGGGACCACCGCGGAGTTCACCTCCTCCACCCGGGACACCAACGACGCCGTAGCCGCGAGCAGAAGCGCGTACACCAGGTAGCCGAGGACGAACCAGGCAACGCCGGCAATGACCACGCCGATCGCCGTACCGGGAATGGTGAGGACGTGGGTGGGCAGTGTCACCGCCAGGGCGAAGGCGACGACGATGGCGAACTGCAGGATCGCCGCGGCGCCGATGCCCAGCACCTTGCCCAGGAGCAGCTCCGCGGGCCGCACGGTGGCCAGCAGGATCTCGACGACGCGGCTCGCCTTCTCAGCCACAACCCCTTGCGCGATGACACTCGCGTACATGCTGAGAAACACGAACAGCAGCAGCGCCAGCGCGATGCCCACCACCACAGCCTGCAGCGACGCTGTGTCCAGCGGCCGCAACGCCTCGGTGGTGAAGTTCGCGGCGTTGATTGCATGCAGCACCGGCCCGGACGGAACACCCGCTCGCTGCAGCTGCGTGTCGAGCGCTTCGACCTTCACCGCGGTGGTGAGCGCTGAGCTGATGTCGCCGTTCAGCGCCGTCTTCACCGTCACTACCGGCGCGGACGGGGTGCCGCTGATGAGCGCATCGAGCGTGTTCTGCACCACCTCCAGTTGCGCGGCTGCGACATCGCTGACGGCGTGGATGTGGAATGTGTCTCCCTCAGCCGTTCCCGCCTGCACCAGCGAGGCCGCCAGGGGTTGCGCCTCGGCGGTCACACCGATGTCGAACGACGAGGTGCTGGGGCTCACGTTGTTGAGCACGGTCAGCTGCAGGATCACGTAGATCGCCACCAGGCCCACGGTCACCGCCGTCCCGATCACGAACACCTTGCCACGGATCCGGCGTGCCGCCTCACGGCGGGCGATGAGCGCAATCGTCGACCCCGATCGTTCACGCCGGTTCATGCGGCTGCGTCCTCGCTGATGACGTGGCGGAACAGCTCGCTCAAACGCGGCGCGTCAGGAGCGAACTCATGCACCGCTCCAGCTTGCAACGCGTGTTCGAGCAGCGACTCTTCGCTGACACCGTCGTTGAGCGACACAAGCCATCGCGAGCCTTCACGGCGCAGCACGGTCGCTCCGGGCAGGGTGGCGGTCCAATCCTGTGCGGCGCCAGGGATGTCGATCCAATACCGCCGTCCAGCGCTGCGGCGGAGCTCGGCCACCGTGCCGCTGGCAACCATGCGTCCGTGCCGGACGATGCCCACCCTGTCGCACAGTGATTCCACGATCTCCAGCTGGTGGCTCGAGAAGAGCACCGCGACGCCGGCCGCGGCCTGCTCACGCAGCACGGCGCTCATGGTGTCGACAGCCACGGGGTCGAGGCCGGCGAACGGCTCGTCGAGGATGAGCACATTCGGTGCGTGCAGCAACGCAGCGATGAGCTCCACGCGCTGCTGGTTCCCCTGACTGAGCTTCTGCAGCTGCACGGTTGCCCGGTCCTCCAGGTCCATCCGGGCCAGCCAGCGCATCGCGTCTGCCCGCGCCTGCGCGGTGTCGACACCGTGCAGCCGTGCCAGGTATACGAGCTGCTCCAGCACACCCCAGGTGGGGTAGAGGCCACGCTCCTCCGGCATGTACCCGATGCGCCGTCTGTCGGCGAACGCGATGGGCCGGCCGTCCCACAGCACGGACCCGGAGTCGGCAGCGAGCACGCCGATCGTGATGCGCATCGTCGTGGTCTTGCCGGCGCCGTTGGGTCCGACGAAACCGAAGATCTCGCCGCGCGACAGCGAGAAGCTGAGCGAATCCAGGGCCACCGTGTCCCCGTACCGCTTGTTCAACGCCACGAGCTCCAGGGCCGCAGTCTCGCTCATGATCGTGAAGCGACGCGATGCGTCAGTGATCGACCCGCATGATGGACTGCTTGGCGTCGTCGATCGGCACCGGCGCCGGGTACTCCACGCGCAGGAAACCCTCGGGATCGATCACCGCGAGCAGGTCGTCCTGTGGCGGCGTGATGGGCACGTTCCAAGCGAGCAGCGTGAGCTTCAACGCGGCGTCATCGGGTCCGATCAGCCAGTGCCAGCCCGGCAGCCATTTGGTGGAGAGGTTGGTCGCCACGAAGTGCGCGACGTCGCCGGGGGTTCTCCCCGGCTGCACGCTGACGATGAGCAGGTCGGGATGCACCGACGCCGGCAGCTGCTGCTCGAGCGCCGCAATGTCACGCCCCAGGATGGGGCACAGGTTGACGCAGCGAGGGTCCATGAACGCGAGCAACACCAGGTGACCCTTCTGCGCTGCGAGCGAGACGCTGCGGCCGTCCTGGTCGGTGAGCGTGAACGGCGGTGCGGCCTGGCGCGCCAGCAGCGTGCCGTACACCGGCGTCTGCGACGGCAGCTGGAACGGCGTGGCGGCGCGCGGCCGCAGGGCCAGCGAGAGCATCACGCCGGCGGCGATGCCCGCGATCAGACAGCCGGCCACGAGAAGAGTCCAGCGGCTGCGCAGCTTGGTCACTCACACCACCTCATACGCGGCAGCCTGGCGCATGTCAACCCGACCACTCAGTACCCCGCGGTCAGCCGCCGGAGCTCCGACTGATTGACGTCCACCCCGCTGCCGGGACCGCCAAACAAGTTGTGCAGCACGTAGTACTCGCTGTCCGGTTGATCGTCGGTGAGCAATGGCCCGCTGCCTACGAACCGGTCCACCTGCGCATCGCTGATCCACAGGTCGGAGTCAATGATCTGCGGCCAGCTTCCCTTCGGAAGGTATGCGGAGTCCGGCGCGTCGTAGATGTCGCTCGTCGCGCTAGGTGTATCGAACAGCGCGCTGATGCCGGCATCGGTCCAGCCGATCGGAGCGCTGGATCCCAGCATGTACACACCACCCGGCCTGGGGCTGAAGACCACGGTGACGTGCGGGAAAACAGAGCGAAAGGTGCGCAAGTGCTCGCGAAACTGGTCGAGGTCGACGCCGTAGTAGAGCCACTGCAGCATGAGCCCCCCAGCGTTGAGCCGCTTGTACGCGTCCTCGTAGAACTCGCGCGAGTACAGCACCACAGCGCCGGCGCTCTGGATGGGCGGCGGCGGATCCACCGAGATGAGGTCGTACGTCCGCGATGTGAGATGCACGTAGTTGCGGCCGTCGGCGGTGATGATGCGCGCGTTGGGGCTGTGCAAGTACTGGTTTGCGTCGGGATAGAACGTGGGCATCTGCCACGGCACCGTCGGCGACAGGTCCACCGCGTCCACGTGCATGCCCAGGATCAGCGCGGAGCGGAATGTCGTGCCCATGCCGAAGCAGATGTCGAGAAACGTCTGCGCATCCGGCCTGATCAGCTTGGGCAGGTAAGCCATCATCTTCGTGTCCACCGAGAGCGCTGTCATCGCCGTCCCCGTGACGTAGAGCCGGCGCTTCCACACCGGACCTCCGACGGAGTCGACGGTGGCCAGGCGGTCCTCGGTGTGCGTGAAGGGAAGGCCGCTCAGCAAGAGACGGTGTTCGGTGGACGTGAGCAGCACCGGCGACCCGCTTATCACGAGGAACGACGCCAAGACCACCGTCGCCGCCGCCGCCAGCGCGGTGACGCCGCGGAACACACGCTGCCCCGTGCCGCCGGGGACCAGCAGCGCGATCGCAACCGCGGCGTCAGCGGCGCCGAGGACGAGCAGCGACGCGTTGGTCCCGATGGACGCCGCCAGCACGAATGCCGCCACCAGCGATCCGAGCAGCGACCCCACAGTGTTCCAGGCGTAGAGCACGCCGATGCTGCGCGAGGTGTGTGCCGGAGTGCGCGCGAGAAGCCGTGCCGTCAGCGGGAACGCATAGCCCATGCAGGTGGTGGCCGGCAGCAGCATCACAGCGCGTAGCACGTTGGTGGTGGGCCACCACATGCTCCCCCACGGCACCGTCACCACAGTGCTGACGGCGATGCCGAGAAACGCGACGGCGAGCACGCGCGGTGTGTCGAGCCGAGGCCTGCCGGCGATGCGATAGATGGCACCGCCCAGCGCGATGCCGAGCAAGTAGATCGCCAAGATGACGGCGAAGATGTAAATGGTGGAGCCGGTGCCCTCGGCGAGCATGCGTGTCCACAGCACCTCGGCGGCGAGGGCCACGAAGCCCGAGACGAAGGTGGCCGCGTACAGCAGGCGGCGCAGCCGTGAGTGATCAGCCGCCGGTGGGTCTGCGGCTGCGCCGCTGACGACGGCAACGGCCGGCACGGCACGGCGCAGCGCGATCGTGCCGGCGAGCAGTGCTGCGAGCAGGTTGAGACCCACGGCGACATGCGTTGTGGACGACAGACCGATGAGCTCGATGAGCACGAACGCAGACGCCAGCGTTCCCAGCATCGCCCCGAAGGTGTTGGCCGCGTAGAGCTTGGCCATGTGCGCCCCGGCACTGCGCATCGAGGTGACCATGTGCCGGGTGAGCAGCGGCAGGGTCAGCCCCATGAGGAACGTGACCGGGGTGACAATCGCCAGCGACAGCGCCAGCCGGATGAGCGTCAGCTCCGCCGTCGACGCCGTGTCGTACACCGAGGCGTAGGCGCCGTCGATCAGCTGGAAGCCGAACGGCACCAGCAGCGCGCAGCACGCCACCGCCGCCTCCACCACCGCGTAGAGCAGCAACGGCCGCCGCAGCCGGGGAGCCAGCAGTCCACCGGCCAGGCCGCCGAGCCCGAGCCCGGCCATGAACG
>JAFAJR010000378.1 GCA_019236085.1 Candidatus Dormiibacterota bacterium | reverse complement strand
GCCGGCTCATCGCCCGCGACGCGCTGGCGACCACGCTGGTCTACTCCGCTGCGGTCATTGTCGTGGTGCCGCTCGCCATGGTCATCGCGTATGTCGCATACCAGGGCTACAGCCTGATCGCACCGCACTTCTTCGTCGACGACGTGTCGCACTGCGGATTCCTCTCATCGCCCTCGTGCGGCGGTGTGGGCCACGCCATCATCGGCACGCTGGAGCAGGTGGGCATCGCCGTGATCTTCGCGGTGCCCCTGGCGATGCTCTGCGCGATCTTCCTCAGCGAGATCGGCGGGCCGCTGCGCCGGCCGGTGTTCCTGTTCGTCGACGCGATGAGCGGCATCCCGTCCATCGTCGCCGGTCTGTTCATCTACGCGGTGTGGGTCGTGGGCCTGCAGCGCGGCTTCAACGGTTTCGGCGCCTCTTTGGCGCTGACCATCATGATGCTGCCAACAGTGACACGAACCGCGTTCGAGGTGCTGCGGCTCGTGCCCAGCGGTCTCCGCGAGGGAGCGTACGCGCTGGGCGCCTCCGAGTGGCGGACCACCCTCTCCGTGGTGCTGCCGACGGCGCGCAGCGGGCTCATCACTGCGATCGTTCTCGGCGTGGCGCGTGCGGTGGGCGAGACGGCGCCGCTCATCTTCACCGCCTTCGGGGCCCAGGTCACCAACGTCAACCCGTTCGTCGGCCCGCAGGAGGCGCTGCCCCGCTTCATCTACTCGAACATCCACTATCCGCAAGGAAGCGGCCCGTACCAGCAGGCGTGGGGAGCGGCGCTGGTCCTCACCTTCCTGGTGCTCGCGCTCTTCACGCTGGCCCGCGTCGGCGGTGGGTTGCTGTCCGTCGAGCGGCGCCAGAAGCGCGCGGCACGGCGCCAACGCCGCGAGCAGCGCCGTGGGCTCATGGAGGCTGAGGCATGACGGTCAACGACCCGGTGCTGGCCCCCACAAAGGGCGGCACGATCGACCTCGTCGGAGAGCGCGCCAGCTCCGGAGCGGCGTCGCTGCAGGCCATCGGCGTGTCGGCCTGGTTCGGCGACCACCTGGTGCTGGAGAACGTCAGTCTGGGCATGCGCGCCGGCGAGGTGACTGCGCTGATCGGTCCTTCCGGCTGTGGCAAATCCACCTTCATCCGGATGCTCAATCGCATGCACGAGCTCATCCCTGGTGCGTCGCTTGCGGGACAGGTGCTGCTCGACGGCGTGGACATTTATGGGGAGGGGCAACGGCCGATCGACACGCGGCGCCGCATCGGCATGGTGTTCCAGAAGCCGAACCCGTTCCCGGCGATGAGCATCCGCGGCAATGTGCTGTCGGGGCTGAAGCTCTCGGGACGGCGCATTCGCAACGCTGACGACATTGTTGAGAGGGCCCTGCGCCAGGCGGAGCTCTGGAAGGAGGTTCGCAACCGGCTCAACGCGCCTGCGGGCGGGCTGTCGGGCGGCCAGCAGCAGCGGCTGTGCATCGCCCGAGCGCTGGCGGTGCAGCCTGCGGTGCTGCTCATGGACGAGCCCTGCTCGGCGCTGGACCCGACCTCGACCCGCCGCATCGAGGACACGATGAACGACATCGTGAAGGACGTGACGATCGTGATCGTCACCCACAACATGCAGCAGGCTCAGCGCGTCTCCCATCGCTGCGCGTTCTTCAACGTCGACGAGGGCAAGCCGGGAGGCATCGTGGAGGTCGGGCCCACGAGCAAGATCTTCGGCAACCCTGACGATCCTCGGACCTCCGACTACGTTGCCGGGAGGTTCGGGTGATGTCGTCCAGGCTCACGCGTGGTCCCAGGGCGTTCGTGGCGCGAGTGATCATCGCCGCCGGGTTCGCCGGCGCGGTCCTGACAGCAGCGCCCCAAGCCGCACACGCCAATGGACCCACGCTCAACGGCGCCGGGTCCACGTGGGTGCAGATCGCGCTCGACCAGTGGGCGGCCGACATCGCGCAGCAGGGGTACACGGTCAACTACCAGGGAGTAGGCTCGTCCGCCGGCCGTTCGTTCTTCGCCTCAGGGCAAACG
>JAFAJR010000366.1 GCA_019236085.1 Candidatus Dormiibacterota bacterium | reverse complement strand
GTCGACGATGCCGGCCCCGACTGCCGCAAGCATGCCCGCGCCGAGCGCTGTCGCATCAGCCGAGGCGGCGCGCACCACCGGCGCCGCCAGCAGGTCGGCCTGGAACTGGCAGAGGCCGTCCATCACGCTCGCGCCGCCGTCGACGCGCAGCTCGCTGAGCGGGGTACCTGAGGCCCGCTCGACGGCCTCCACCACGTCGCGCGTCTGGTAGGCCATGGCCTCCACCGCGGCGCGCACCAGGTGCTCCCGCCGGACCCCGCCGCTCAGACCCAGCATCGCACCGCGCGCTCCCGGATCCCACCACGGCGCGCCCAGCCCCGTCAGCGCCGGGACGAACACGCAGCCAGCGGTGTCGGGCGTCGCGTCGAAGATCGGACCAGCCTGCTCCACCGCGTCGAGCAGCCCCAGCCCGTCGCGCAGCCAGCGCAGCGCGGCGCCGGTGACGAAGATGCTCCCCTCGAGCGCGAAGGTCGTCCGCCCGTCGATGCGCCAGGCGACGGTGCCGAGCACACCCTCCCCAGGGGACGGCACGGAGGCGCCGACAGTTGTGAGCAGGAAGCTTCCGGTGCCGTACGTGTTTTTGCTCATTCCGGCAGCAACACATCCCTGGCCGAACAGCGCAGCCTGCTGGTCGCCGGCCACGCCGCAGATGGGAAGCGTCAGCCCGAGAAACGCTCGCGAGTCGGTTTCCGCCAGCGACCCCGCGCTGTCGACGACCTGTGGCAGCGCCGCGCGCGGCACCTCGAACCGCTCGCACAGCTCGTCGTCGAAGTCGCCGCGGCGCAGGTCGAAGAGCAGCGTGCGGCTGGCATTGCTGGCGTCCGTCACCACGCTGCGCCCGGCGCTCATCCTGGCGATGAGCCAGGTGTCCACAGTTCCGGCGCACAGCTCGCCCCGCTGCGCAGGCGCGCGCAGCTCGGGTCGCTGGCGCAACAGCCACTCGATCTTCGTCGCTGTGAAGTAGGGGTCGAGCAGCAGGCCGGTGCGCTCCTGCAGGTCGCTGTCGTCACCGCGGCGGCGGTGCTCCTCGCAGATGTCTGTGGAACGACGGCACTGCCACACGATCGCCGGGGCCAGCGGCCGCAGCGTGCGGCGGTCGAAGACCACCAGGGTCTCGCGCTGATTGGTGATGCCGATCGCCGCCACCGTATCGTCGCCGCCGTCGAGCACGTCGCGGACGGTGGCGCACACCGACTCCCAGAGAGCCTCGGCGTCCTGCTCCACCCATCCGTCGCGGGGATAGCTGACGGCGACCTCGCGATGCGCGCGGCGCCGCACACCGGCGTCGTCGCCGACGAGCAGCGCTGTGGTGCCCGAGGTCCCCTGGTCGATGGCCAGCAGGGTTGCGCCGCTCATCAGCCGCGGCGCCGCATCCCGGTCACGGCCGCGATGCTGCCACAGACATGCGGCTCAGGCGCGTGCCGCAGTCACCTGGGGAGTTGCCGAGACCTCGAGCATGCGGTCAAGCGCCCGCCGTGCTCTGGCTGCAATCGACGCCTCGACTGTGATGCGCGGCTGCAACGTCTGCAGGCTGCGTGCCACCTTCTCCAGCGTGATGCGCTTCATGTAGGGGCAGATTGCGTGTTCGGACGCGGCGATGAAGCGCTTCGACGGCGCCAGCTGTTGCATGCGATGCAGGATGCCGACCTCGGTGGCGACGATGAACTCGTCGTGCGGCGACGAAGCGGCGTGCCGCACCATCCCCTCGGTGGACGTGACCACCGTCGCGGGGCCGTCGAGATCGCCTGTCGTCAACCGGTAGAGCGTGGCCGACGTGCACCCGCACTCGGGATGCACCAACAGCTCTGCGCCGGGATGCGCGCGACGCTGCTGCAGCAGTTGCGCCGGCTCGATCCCTGCATGCACGTGGCACTCCCCCATCCAGATGTGCATGCGGCGCCCGGTGACTCGTTCGACGTGCGCCCCGAGGAACATGTCGGGACAGAACAGGATCTCGCGGTCCTCCGGGATGCTGTTTACCACCGCCGCGGCGTTGGATGAGGTGCAGCAGTAGTCTGATTCTGCCTTCACCTCTGCCGTGGTGTTGACATACGACACCACCACCGCCCCGGGGTGCTGCGCGCGCCACTCACGGACCTGCTCCGCAGTGATTGTCGCGGCCAGCGAGCAGCCGGCTTCGAGGTCGGGCAGCAGCACGGTCCGGTCGGGACACAGGATGGAGGCCGTCTCGGCCATGAAGTGCACTCCGCACAGCACGATGACCTGCTTGTCGGTTGCCGCTGCGCGGCGCGCCAGCGCCAGCGAATCGCCGGTGAAGTCGGCCACGTCCTGAACCTCAGGGACCTGGTAGTTGTGCGCCAGGATGACCGCGTTCCGCGTTTCTCGCAGATCGCGAATTT
>JAFAJR010000330.1 GCA_019236085.1 Candidatus Dormiibacterota bacterium | reverse complement strand
TGAACCACTGCGTTGTGTCCCACAGCTGCTGTCCGGGTGTCGACAACGGTGATCTCGCGGTCCGGCACGGCTGCCCGGGCCTGCTCGGCGGAGGCGAAGGTGCCGCTGAGGTCGGCTGAGATGGTGGTGCAGACGATCGCTGTGCCCACCGGCACGGACCTGTACGCCGCCTCGAACTCCGCCGGGGTGGGCTGCGAGGTGCGCGCCTTCTCGCCGGCCCGCATCCGCCGGTACAGCTCATCGGGCAGGACGCTGACCCCGTCCTCCAGCACCTGCTCGCCGAAGATGACCTTGAGGCGCACCACTCGGATCCCATGGGCGTCGCGAAATTCGGGCTCGAGGTCGGCGGTGCTGTCACAGACGATCTGCACCCCAGGCATCGGCGGAAGACTAGCGCCGCTCAGCGGGCTGCATCCAGCAGGGCCAGCGCGCCGAGCAGGGTCCGGGCTTCGCCGAGCGAGCCGCGCTCGACTCGCGGAAGCCGTTGCAGGCGGACGTGGGCCTCGACCGTCGCCATCAGGCAGGGGGCGAAGCGGTCCCACGATCCCGTCACGCCGCCGCCGAAGAGCACGCAGTCGGGGTCGATCAGGGCTGTGGCGTTGACCACGCCGAGGCCAAGCCAGCGCCCGACGTCGTCCCAGGCGGCCTGCTCGTCCAGCTCATGCGCTGGACGTCCGAACCGGCGCTCGATGGCGCGGCCGCTGGCCAGCGCTTCGAGGCAGCCGAACCCCCCGCAATGGCAGGGGATGCCTCCGGCCCATTCCGGCCACAACACCTGGTGGCCGCCCTCGGTGTCCTTGCGGCCGGTGAGGATGGCGCCATCACACACAACGCCTGTGCCGATCCCGGTGGAGACCGTGAAGTAAACGACCGTCCTGGCGCCGCGCCCCGCGCCCCAGCGGGATTCGGCCAGCGCCGCGCAGTTGGCGTCGTTCTCGATCACGACCGGGCAGCCGTAGCGGCGCGCAACCAGCTCGCCGATGCGAAGTCCCCACCAGGTCTGGGGCAACCCCGGCGGGTTCTCCAGGGCAACGCCGTCACGGTCGAATGGCCCGGGAACCGACATCGCGACCGCGTCGGGTGCAGCACCGCCGCACACATCGTCGATGAGGCCGAGAAGCTGCGCGGCCGGGTCCGCTGACTCGGTCGCGAGCCGCGTGACAGCGCCGATCGAGCTGTCGCCGGCGCTCGCCGTTGCGGCGGCGAGCTTGGTGCCGCCGACATCGACCAGCGCGATCACGCCGCCATCATGCCTACACTCGCCGCCATGCTGCTCGCGATCGATGTCGGCAACACCAACGTCGTCGCCGGAGTCTTCGACGGTGATCAGCTCGTCGCCGACTACCGCGTGCACACCGACGACCGCTGGACCAGCGATGAGCTGGGACTGCTGCTGGTGCAGCTGCTGGAACAGCGCGACATCACGCCGTCGATGATCAGCGCCGTCGCCGTGTGCAGCGTGGTGCCGACGCTGGCGCGGACTCTCGACGACCTTTCACTGCGGTATTTCGAGCAGCGGCCCATGGTGGTCGGACCAGGAGTGCGCACCGGCATCCGCATCCAGTACGACGACCCGCGTCAGGTCGGCGCAGACCGCATCGCCAACGCTGTGGCGGCGCGTCAGCAGTACGGAGCGCCGGCGATCATGGTCGACTTCGGCACCGCCACCACGCTGGATGCGATAGACGCTGCCGGTGACTACGTCGGCGGTGCAATCGCACCCGGCATCCAGATCAGCCACGACGCGCTGGTGAACCATGCAGCGCGACTGATCCGCGTCGAGCTGGTGGCGCCGGAGTCAGCGATCGGTCACACCACAGCGCATGCAATGCAGGCCGGCCTCGTCTTCGGATACGTCGGCCTGGTGCAGGAACTGGTGCGCCGCATCCGCGCCGAGCTGGGCGGCAATGCAACAGTGATCGCAACGGGTGGGCTCGCAGCGCCCATGGCCCGGCTCATCGATGCCATCGATGTCGTCGACGAACGCCTCACGCTGACCGGGCTGCGACTCATCCACGAGCTCAACATCTGAGCGCTGCCCGTACCATGGCCCGATGAGCGCGAGCGTCGCCACCGCGTCCACCCTTCGCATCGGGTCGCTGCATCTGACCTCTCCGGTGCTGGTTGCGCCGATGGTGGGCATCACTGACGCGCCCTGCCGCGCGCTGTGCCACGAGCTCGGCGCCGGGTTGGTGAGCACCGAGATGATCGCAGCGGAAGCGGTGGTGCGCAGCACCGACGCGGCCATGACATTGCTCGACTTCGACCCCGCGGTGACGCCTGCCGCAGCGCAGATCGTCGGCTGCGACCCGGTG
>JAFAJR010000257.1 GCA_019236085.1 Candidatus Dormiibacterota bacterium | reverse complement strand
CGGCCTCGGCGACATGAGCACCGCTGACTTCAGCGCCGAGGTGCGCTCGCTGCTCGCCTCATAGTCCGTACGCCTCGAGAAGGCGAAGCCACACCTCGCTCACCGTAGGGAACGACGGCACCGCGTGCCACAGGACATCCAGCGGCGTCGCTGCGACCACCGCGATGCTCGCTGCGTGCAGCAGCTCCTGCGTGGCGGGGCCGGTGAAGGTTGCGCCGATGATGACGGCGCGCGCTTCGTCGATCACCAGCTGCGACGTGCCGCCGAGCCCGACACCTTCCACCGATGCGCCGGACACATCGCCGGTGCCGAAGCGCACAGTGCGCACCGCGAAGCCGCGCTCCCTCGCCTGCTGTTCGGTGAGGCCGACGGCGCACACCTGCGGGTCGGTGAAGGTCACTCGTGAGACTGCATCGCGACTGGAGACATCGCGAATGCTCTTGCCGGCGATGACATCGGCGCAGATCCGGGCCTGGTACTTGCCCATGTGGGTCAGCAGCGCAAGGCCGTTGCAGTCCCCGAGCGCATACAGCCAGCCGCCGGCCACGCCCGTGGCCAGCAGCCGGTCGTCCACGCTGATCGCCTTGCCCGGCGTCAGGCCCACCGTCTCGAGACCGATGTCGTCTGTGGCAAGACGGCGCCCCGCCGCGACCAGCACCTCATCCGCCTCGATGACCGTGCCGTCGCCGAGTTTCGCGGTTACGACGCCGGCCTCGCGATGCACCGAATCGATGGTGGCGCCGAGCACGACACGGGTGCCCTCACCTTCGAACGCTGCCTTCACCTCGTCAGAGGCGAACGGCTCCTCCCTCGCCAGGAGCCGCGGCGCGGCGTCCACGACCGTTACCTCGTCGCTGCCAAGGCGGCGGAACGCCTGCGCCAGCTCGCAGCCCACTGCGCCGCCGCCGATGACGAGCAGCCGGCGCGGCACCGCCTTCGCCTCTGTCGCCTCGCGGTTGGTCCACGGCTTGGCGTCCGCAAGGCCGTCGACCGGGGGCAGTGCGGCGCGACTGCCGGTCGCGATGACCACGGCGCGGCGGGCCTGCAGCGTCTCAATCCCGCCGTCGGTTTGCACGTCGACAGTGCGCTCGCCGTTGAGCCGCCCGTGGCCCCGAAAGAGAGTCACATGCTTGTCATCGAGCCACGGCACCTGGCCGGCGTCGTCCCAGTGCTCGGTGAGCTCGTCCCGGCGGGCGAGCGCCCGGCCCACATCGATTGGCCCGCTGATCGCCTCGGCCGCGCCGGGCACCCGCCGGGTCGCGGCAAGGACATCACCCGGCCGGATCAGCCCCTTGCTGGGGATGCACCCCCAGAACGAGCATTCCCCGCCGACCAGCTCGCGCTCGACGATCGCCGTCGAGAGCCCGTGGTCCGCACACCGGCCAGCGGCGTTCTCACCGGCCGGTCCGGCGCCGATGACGACGACGTCGTACTCGGGCAAAGCGGCCGGAGTGTACCCCGGCCGCTCCCGAGGCCGCGGATTCAGCCCGCGTTCATCGCCGCCATGACGTCGAAGGTCTCGTAGATGTCGATGGTGCCGCCGCTGCTGAGCACCGGGCAGGTCTTTGCGACCTCTGCCGCGGCGTCGAGCGACTCCGCCTTGATGATCGAGTAGCCAGTGAGGGCCGCCGCGCCGCCCTCCTGCACCGAACCGTCGTTGGTCACGGTCTTGGAGGGACCGAACGGCGCGCCCTGGTCGACCAGGTTGTCGCCGACCTTGCTCATCCAGGCGCCCCAGGCATCCATGACCTGGGCACGCTCGGCCTCGCCCTCGGGAACCCGCCCGCCGCGATACGCCAGCAGGTATGTGTCCATCGTGGTGTCCTCCGTGTGTCCGTCAGCTGTGAGGTGGCCTATACTAAACCAAATGGTTGAATCTCCGCAGCGAGCCGGGGCTGACCTGGACTCGGTCTTCAAGGCCCTGGCAGACCCCACCCGGCGCGCCATCGTGGCCAGCCTGGCCGGCGCTGAGGCGTCGCTGACGACGGTGGCCGGGCCTTTCGAGATGACGCTGCCGGCGGTTGCCAAGCACGTCGGCGTTCTGGAGCGGGCCGGCCTCGTCGCCCACGTCCGGGTTGGCCGCGAGAAGCGGCTTCGCCTGGTGGCCCGCCCCCTGGGTGAGGCCGAGCGCTGGCTGGAGTCATACCGCTCGTTCTGGGATGACCGGCTGGCATCGCTCGACACCTTCCTTGCCAGGGACCAGCGGACATGAGCGAGGCTGCCGGCACGAGGGCCGTTGTGGTGCGGCGATTGGTGGCAGCTTCGCCGTCGCGTGTCTTCGACGCCTGGACGGATCCGGCGCAGCTGCGCGCGTGGTGGGGCCCGGAGGGTTTCTCCTGCACCGACGCTGCGGTGGATCTCCGTTCCGGCGGTCAGTACCGCCTTGTGATGCGGGCACCGGCAGGGCCTGAGATGACGCTCACCGGCACCTACCTCACGGTGGAACCGCCGCACCGGCTGGTGTACACCTGGCACTGGGAGTCCGGTCCGCCCGGCGGCGAGCCCGACTCCGTTGTCACCGTCGAGTTCCTCGACCGGGACGGCGACACCGAGGTTGTGGTCACGCATGGCCAATTCCCGCCGGGCCACGACACGTCCCAGTACGAGGGTGGCTGGAAGGACGCCTTCGACAAGCTCGAGGCAGTCTTCGCAGATTGAGGCCTGGGCCGGCGCCACCGGGCTGCGCCGCGGTGCGACGATACGGGGGTGAGCGAGGACGGCGGGTTCAGGCGGCGGTCCCCGGGTACCACGCTGCTGGTGGTCGCCCTCGCCCTCACCATCATCATCGTCATCGTCGGGGTCGTGCTCGCGCTCCACGGCGGGCTGCCGAGCGGGGCTGACTGCACCGCCAACCCCAACCTCATCGGCTGCTAGGAGACCCTGCATGCGCTACGTCGTCCGCGAGAAGTTCTTCCGCCTGGGTGAGGACAACACGATCACCCATGAGGACGGCACGCCGGCCTACCGCGTGGACGGGCGGGCACTGACGCTGCGCAACCACATGGACATCTACGACATGCAGGGCAGCCCCGTCGGTGCCGTGCAGCGCAAGCTGGTGTCCATGCTGCCGCAGTTCGAGATAACGCTGCAGGATGGCAGCATGGCGGTGCTGCACAAGCAACTCTCGTTCCTGCACCAGCGATGGACTCTCACCGCAGGCTCCGATGCCATCGACCTCGACGGCAACGTGCTGCAGCACAACTACAGCTTCACCCGCAACGGCGCGCAGCTGGCATCAGTATCGAAGGCGTGGGTGGCGCTGACCGACACGTACGGCGTTGACATCGCCGACGGTGAGAACGACGTGCTCATCCTGGGAGCGGTGCTCGGACTGGAGGCCGACCAGGACAGCGAGCAGCACCGCAACTCGTTCAACCTCGGCTGATGGCCGCGCCGGCGCATCGCTCCGGTCAGCTCGAGATCCGGCGCCACCCGGAACGCACGGTGCGCGATCGCGCCGCCATCCGCGCCGCCCTGGACCGCTCGTACGTCTGCCACGTCGGCTTCGTCTGGTCGGCCAAACCCTGGGTGATCCCGTCGATGTACGCACGCGACGGCGAACGGTTGCTGCTGCACGGATCGCCGCTGAGCCGCATGATGCGGACGCTGGCAGACGGCATCGATGTGTGCGTCACCGTCACAAGGCTGAACGGCGTGGTGCTGGCGCGCTCCGCCTTCAACCATTCACTCAACTACGAGTCGGTCGTCGTAGTGGGCCGGGCTCGAGCGGTGCTCGACGACGCCGCGAAGATGCTTGCGATGCAGAAGCTCGTTGAACATGTTGTGCCCGGGCGCTGGGACGAGGTGCGCCCGCCCTCGGCCAAGGAGCTGGCCACAACGCTGGTGCTGGAGCTGCCACTCGACCGCGTGTCGATGAAGGCCCGCCACGGGCCACCCAAGGACACCGCCTCCGACCGCGCCACCGGCACCTGGGGCGGGGAGCTGCCGCTGCTGCAGATGTATGAACAGCCGCTGCCCGATGCCCTGGTGAGCGCGGACGCCCGGGTGCCCCCGAGCGTCCGCGCGCTTGTCAGCGCAGGTCGAAACGGTCGAGGTTCATGACCTTGGTCCACGCCGCGACGAAGTCCTGCACGAACTTCGCACCGGAGTCGTCGCAGGCATAGACCTCGGCGATGGCGCGCAGCTGCGAATGCGCGCCGAAGATGAGGTCGACCGCGGTCGCCGTCCAGCGGGGAGCGCCGGTTTCACGGTCGCGGCCTTCGAACACGCCCGTCGAATCCACCGGCGCCCACTCAGTGCGCATGTCGAGCAGGTTCACGAAGAAGTCGTTGCTGAGCGTCTGCGGACGCTCGGTCAGCACGCCGTGCGGCGCGTGTCCGCTGTTGGCGTCGAGTGAGCGCATGCCGCCCACGAGCACCGTCATCTCCGGCGCTGTGAGGGTCAGCAGGTTGGCCCGCTCCACCAGGAGGCGTTCCGGCGCCACCTTCTGGCGTGGGTTGATGTAGTTGCGGAACCCGTCGAAGGTCGGCTCGAGCACGGCGAACGACTCAACGTCGGTCTGCTCCTGCGACGCGTCGGTGCGGCCCGGCGTGAAGGGAACAGTCACGGTGTACCCAGCGCGGTTGGCAGCCTCAGCGATCGCCGCGCATCCACCGAGCACGATGACGTCGGCGAGCGACACCCGCTTGCCGCCTGATTGCGCCGCGTTGAACTCGCGCTGGATGCCTTCGAGGGCCTGCAGGACCGTGGCCAGCTCAGCCGGCTGATTCACTGCCCAGTCCTTCTGCGGCGCCAGTCGGAGGCGTGCGCCGTTGGCTCCGCCACGCTTGTCAGTCCCACGGAACGTCGCCGCCGAGGCCCACGCGGTGGAGACCAGCTGCGAGATGCTGAGACCGGAGGCCAAGATTCGCTGCTGCAGGGCACTGGCGTCTGCGTCATCGACCAGCGCGTGGTCAGCCGCCGGGACCGGGTCCTGCCAGATCTGCGGCTCCTGCGGGACCAGCGGACCGAGGTAGCGCGACAGCGGCCCCATGTCGCGGTGCGTGAGCTTGAACCAGGCCTTCGCGAACGCCTCATCCAGCTCTTCGGGATGCTCCTGGAATCGCTTGGAGATCGGCGCGTACACCGGATCGAAGCGCAGCGCGAGGTCGGTGGTGAGCATCACCGGCGCGTGCCGCTTCGACGCGTCGTGGGCGTCGGGCGCGGCGTTTTGCGCCGCGGCGTCCTTGGCGACCCACTGCTTGGCGCCTGCCGGGCTTGTTGTGAGCTCCCATTCGTGGTTGAAGAGGTTGTCGAAGAAGCCGTTGTCCCAGCGAATGGGATCGTTCGTCCAGATCCCCTCCA
>JAFAJR010000220.1 GCA_019236085.1 Candidatus Dormiibacterota bacterium | reverse complement strand
TTGTCCTTCTGCTCCATCGCCTGCTCCTCCGGCATCAGCCTCGCTTGCTCGCCGACCGCCGCGCGTACTGCGCTGCCGCTTCGGTGTGAGCCCTGGAGATGTATTCCCGCAGCGTGGCCGGCTCAATCACCTCGACCAGCGGCCCCCAGCGCATCACCCAGGGCCGCATCTCGGTCTCGCTCGCCACCTTCAGGCGGAGCTCGACGCCACCGCCGGCGAGCTCAGTGAGAGTCGCACTCGGATGCCAGCGAGCCTCGGGGACCAGCCTCGCGGCATCCGGCCGGAAGCGGAGCACCACCTCGTCGCGCGGCTCGCCGCCCCAGATGCCCCAGGCGGCGCCCAGCGCCGCGTCGATGTCGAAGTCGGATGGCACGGTGAAGGTGGTGGGCAGCAGCCGCGCCCGCTGCATCCGGTCCAGGCGCAGCGAGCGCATCTCCTTGGCGGTCTCGTCGTACGAGTAGACATAGACGTGGCGTCCCTCGACCGCCGGCTCCAGGAAGTACGGATGCAGCACCCGGCGGCTGGCCCGCCCCTCGGCGTCGACGTAGTCGACCTCGACGGCTCGCGATCCCACGAAGGCGTCGATGATCGTTCGCTCCAATTGTTGCCGCTCGGGGTTGGCCGGGCGCTCCTCGGCGTGACTGAGGGTGCGCTCCAGGTAGCGGGTCACCACGGGCACCTGAAGGGAGCGTGAGAGCTGCGCCAGGGCGCCGATCAGCGCCGGGTCCTGGTCGGGGCGGGAGCGATGGAGCAGGCGCAGCGAGACCAGCAGCAGCGTGGCCTGGTAGCGGTCGAGCTGCATGGCAGGCAGCCGCGAGCCCTTGCCCAGCTTGAGCCGGCCGTCTCGCTCCTCGATGTCCAGCCCGGCGCTCTCCCGCAGGGTCTGCACGTAGCGCTGCACCGTACGCTGGTTGACCCCGAAGTCGTCGGCCAGGTCCTTGGTGGTCAGCCCTGCGGCTGTGCCGGAGAGCCGGGTCATGAGGTGCACAAGCCGCGCCACCTTGCTCCCCGGCTCGTACTCGACGGCGCGGGCCCTAGACAAGGCTGAGCTCGAACATCAGGAGCGGCATCTCCGGGTGCCGCAGGGACGTCCCGACATAGCGGAAACCCATGGAGCGGTACAGCGCCTGGGCGGCTGTCATCTCTCGCGTGGTGTCCAGCGTGATCCTGGTGCGGCCGTGCAGCCGCGCCGTGTCGATGGCGGCCTCGACGAGTTGGCGGCCGAGGCCGCAACCCCGGAACCTGGGGTCGACGCCGAGCATGCGCAGGTGGGCCTCGTCGGGTGCCAGCGGCTCGGCGGGCCACGAGCTGGGAACCCGCGAGGTGATCTCCAGCGTGGCGGTGCCCGCAATCGAATCCCCGCACTGCGCCACCAGTACTGCGCCGACATCTGCCCTGGAGGCGACGTCGCGCAGCCGGTCGAGGTAGGCGCCGCTGTCACCCGGCGTGATGAACTCGCAGTACGCAGCGGCAGTCACGGCACCGGCCTCGGCGAAGTCAGCCGCCGTGGCCGGTCGCACCACCACGAGTGGGTCTTCCACGCTTCGACGATACCCGCGACAGGCAGTTGTCGCGGCGCTGCGCGAAGGTGCGGCTCATGGAAGCGCCCACCGCCACCTACCTGGAGAGGGCCCGTCTGCTCCTCGAGCAGCACGCGGAGCTGTTCCGTGCTGCACGGGCCAGGGTTGAGCCGCGGGCGGCGCCGGCAGGGTCGACCCCGGCGCGGCGAGCCGTCCGTCCGCCTGCCCGTCAGCTGCGGCTGCCGCTGCGGCCTACCATCGCGCGCTGATGCAGATCCTCGACGGCAGGTTGGTGCTGAGCGCCACAGACCTCTCGGACTTCCTGGCGTGTGAGCACCTGGCCTCGCTCAAGCACCGGCGCGCCCTTGGAGAGAGCGTCGTCTCTGACACCAGCGCCGTCGCAGAGATGCTCTCCCACCTCGGTTCGGTGCACGAGGACTCGTGCCTGCAGCGTTTTCGCGATTCCGGCTGCAGCATCAAGGAGTTCCTGGGCTCGTTTGCCGGCGACGACCCCGCAGCCATCGAAGCGCTGGCGGCGCAGACAGTCACCGCGATGCATGCGGGCTACGACGTGATCTACCAGCCGGTGTTCTTCGATGGCGATTGGTACGGTCGGGCAGACTTCCTGGTGAAGCGCCCGCAGCCGAGTGCGCTCGGAGACTTCTCCTACGAGGTCGCCGACGCCAAGCTGGCGCGCCGGGCTAAGGCTGAAGCGCTGTTGCAGCTGTGCGAATACTCGCTGCACGTCGGCCGCATCCAGGGTCGTCTCCCGGAACACATGCAGGTGCTGCTCGGCAGCGGCGAGGACCCTTTCTTCCTGGTGAGCGACTACGCCGCATATCACGACACGATGCGTCGCCGCCTGCGTGCCGGCGCCGACGCCGGATTCGCCGGAACTTACCCGAACCGCGTCGGCCATTGCGGCATTTGCCAGTTCGCCCGCCGCTGCGACCAGCAGCGCCACGCTGACGACCACGTCTCGCTGGTGGCGCGCATCCGCTCGGATCAGGTGCGCCGCCTGCAGATGGCAGGAGTCACGACGGTGGCAGCGCTCGGCACTGTCGGGGCCGAGTTCGAGGTGCCGCGACTGCAGCCCGCCACGCTCGCGGCGCTGCGCGAACAGGCCCGGCTGCAGAGCGAAGGCCATCATCCGAACGGGACTCCCCGTCACGAGCTGCTCGGGGAGCTGGAGCCCGGATTCGGGCTGTGCGCGCTGCCACTGCCGTCACCTGGCGACGTCTTCTTCGACATCGAAGGCGACCCGTGGTACGGCGACGAGTCCCACGAGTACCTGTTCGGCGCGGCCTACCGGGACGCGGACGGGGTGGAGCGCTACCGGTGCTGGGAGGGACACTCTCCCGGCGACGAGAGGCGTGCATTCGAGTCGTTCGTCGATTGGGTGCGCGACCGGCGGGCCGCGCATCCCGGCATGCACGTCTATCACTACGCACCGTACGAACGCTCGGCGCTGTTGAGGTTGATGAGCCGGTATGGCACCCGCGAGAACGAGGTAGACGACCTGCTGCGCGGCGGTGTGCTGGTCGACCTGTACCGCGTGGTGCGGCAGGGGATCAGGCTGTCGACGGAGAGGTACGGGCTGAAGCAGGTGGAGCTGCTGTACCAGCCGGCGCGCAGCGCCGACGTGGCGGATGCGATGGAGAGCGTCGTCGTGTACGAACGCTGGCGGCTCAGCGGCGACGACGTGGCGTCGCGTGACCCTGCGCTGCTGCAGCAGATCGTCGACTACAACGAGGCGGACTGCCGTTCGACTGCCCGGCTGCGCGAGTGGCTGGAGGACCAGCGCGCAGTGATGGAGGACGAGCTGGGGACGGTGCTGGCGCGGCCGCCGGAGGCTGGAGAGCTCAGCGACTCTCAGCGCGAGGCCGGGGAACGGACTCTTGCCGAGGAGCGGCTCCGAGGTGACCTGGTGGAGGGCGTGCCCGATGAACCGGGCCATGGCTCGGCGGACGGCGCGGCGCGGTGGCTCCTCGCCCAGCTCGTCGGGTA
Organism: Candidatus Dormiibacterota bacterium; assembly: GCA_019236085.1. Classification (GTDB taxonomy): domain Bacteria; phylum Chloroflexota; class Dormibacteria; order Aeolococcales; family Aeolococcaceae; genus JAFAJR01. The sequence continues at coordinate 7,022 of JAFAJR010000220.1, read as the reverse complement.
TCACCACCGCGAGGAGAAGTCAGCACTCTGGAGCTTCTACCGCCGCCGCGAGCTCACCGAGGAGGAGCTGGCCGACGACCGCGACGTGCTCGGCCCGGTCACCTTCGTGGGTGAGGAGATGGACGACGGGGGCAAGCCGCTGGAGCGCTACCGCTTCGCGCCGCAGGAACATCGCATCGGCGAGGGGGACCGGGTGGACGACCCCTGCGCCGCCGGCCCCGACGGGCGGCGCGGCGGCACCACCGGACGCGTGGTGGGCCTCGACAGCACTGCCGGCGTGGTGGTGTTGCAGCGCAGTGAAGGACAGCGCGCGCTCGGCACCCCGCGGTTCCTGGCGCCCGGGTTCCCGGTGAGGGCGGACGTGCAGCCGGCAGCCGTGGCGGAGCTCGCCGGCGAGGTGATCGCGGCCGGGTTCGACGTACCGCCGGAGTGGCACGCAGCGCGGTCTCTGCTGTTCGCCGACGCTCCGTCGGTCGACGGGTCGTCGCTGCGCCGGGCCGGCGAGTCGCCACTGCAGGCGGCCGTGCGGTTGCTCGAGCAGAACGACGCCATCTGTCTTCCGGTGCAGGGCCCGCCGGGTTCCGGCAAAACACACCTCGGCGCGCGCATCGCGCTGGCGCGAGCCGCTCACGGCGCCGTCGGGGTGACGGCGCTGAGCCACAGGGCAATAAGCGGTTTCCTGGACGAGGTGTGCCGGGCGCGCTCCGAGGCTTCGCTGCCGGTCGTCGTCGGCCAGCGCGTGGGCCGTGACGAAACCACGCGCTGCACCGCCGAGGACCTGCGTGTTTTCTCCAACACCGAGCAAGTTGCCGAAGCCCTCGCAGACTGCGACGTGGACGTTGTCGGCGGCACCACATGGCTCTTCGCCCACACGCGGATGCGGCGCATGTTCGACACCCTCATCGTCGATGAGGCGGGACAGATGTCGCTCGCCGACGTGCTGGCAGCCAGCCGATGCGCGCGTCACCTGGTCCTGCTCGGCGACCCGCGCCAGCTCCGCCAGGTGGTGCACGGCATCCATCCCGACGGCGCTGCCGCGTCGGCCTTGGAACACTATCTCGGCGACGACATCACGATGCCCGCGAATCGCGGTCTGTTTCTCGAGACCACCCGCCGGATGACGGAGTCGCTGTGCACCTTCGTGTCGAGTGCCTTTTATGAGGGACGCCTGCACCCCGACGCGTCATGCGCGGAACAGCACATCGTGTCGTCCGATGGTCCGTTGCAGGGCATTCGCGGCTGCGCTGTGCCGCACGACGGCAACCGCACAGCTTCAATCGAGGAAGCACGGGCGGTGCGGGCGATTGTCGACTCGTTGCTGGGCCTGCCGTGGATCGCGAGCGACGGCGCTCCGCGCACGCTGAGCCTCGAAGACCTGCTGGTTGTCGCGCCGTACAACGCGCACGTCGCCTGCCTGAGCAGCCTCCTTCCGGACGGTGCCCGCGTGGGCACAGTCGACAAGTTCCAGGGACGCGAAGCTGCCGTGAGCGTCTTCAGCATGGCGACCTCGAGCACCGAGGATCTGCCGCGCAACCTCGAGTTTCTCTTCAGCCTGAACCGCATGAACGTCGCGCTGTCGAGGGCGCGGTGTCTCGCCGTGCTGGTGTATTCGCCGGAGTTGCTCAAGGCCCGCTGCCGCACGCCGGAGCAGATGCGGCTGGTCAACGCCCTGTGCCGTTTCGTGCAGGCTGCGCCGGCATGGACTGCATGCGGGTCCCGGCAGCTGGCGCTGGTCCCGTGAACAACGATTCCGGCCTGCGCGAGGAGCTCGCGGCGACGTTGCGTGAAGCAGAAGCGGCCGAGCAGCAGCTGGTCTGCCTCTGCGCCGACGGCGTCACCGATACCGGGGAGCCATGGTCGGCCAAGGATCACGTGGCGCACCTCGCAGCCTGGCGCGAGCACGCTGTGACGGTGCTGAGCAACGCGGCCGGCGGCTCGGAGTCCCCGCCCGTCGGCGACATTGACGCGTACAACGACGCAGTGTTCCTGGCGAACCGCGAGGCCGGCGCCGCCGCGGTCCGTCAGTATTCAGCGTCAACCTACGCGACCCTCATTGCCACCCTCGAAGCCCTGCCTGCAGATGCGCTGCACCGCCGTCGCGACGGCGCCGGTCCGGTGTGGACCGTTTTGCTGGGCTACGGCTGCGGCCACGTCGCCGAGCACCTGGGGTACTGGCATGCGCAGCACGGTGACGCCGGCGCCGCAGACCGCGCAGCTCAGTGGGGATTCGAGGTCGTCGAACGTCACTGCCACGACTCCCTGGCCGTCGCCACCGCCGCGTACAACCTCGCTTGCCATTACGCCAGGAGCGGCAGGATCACGGAGGCGTTGCCGCTGCTGCGCCGAGCGCTGCAGGCCCGGCCCGAGCTGCGCAGCTTTGCACGCACCGACACCGACCTCGACCCCGTGCGTGCGGACCCGGGAATGGCCGAGCTCCTCAGCTGAGCAGCCGGCGCGTCTCCGCTGCCATCTGCAGGTCCTCTCGGGCATGCACGGTCAGCACAGGCGGCACAACACCTGACGGTGCAAAACCGGTGACGGCACGCTCGCGGATCACCGCAGCGTTCTCACCGATGCCGCCGGTGAAAACGATACAGTCAACACGCTCGAGTGACATCGCAGCGCCACCGATCGCGCTGCGCAGGCGGTGCACGAACACGTCCACCGCCACGCATGCAGCCGCGTCACCGGATTCGCAGCGGCGAAGAATCTCGCTCATGTCGTTGCTGCCGCTCAGCGCAAGCACCCCTGACTGTCGCTCCAGGGCTGTGCCGAGCTCAGTGGCGCTGAGGCCGCGCTGCTGCTGCAGCCACAGCACCGCCGCCGCGTCGATGCTGCCGCTGCGAGTGGCCATCACCAATCCCTCGAGCGGACTGAATCCCATTGTGGTGTCGACGCCGTGACCATCGCGCACCGCTGTCACCGAACAGCCGCCGCCGAGATGCGCGACGATGATGTGCAGGGACGACGCATCGCGCTGCAAGAGCGTCGCCGCCTGGCGCAGCGACCAGGCACAGGAGAGACCGTGGAAGCCGTACCGGCGAACGCCGGCTTCCCGCCACGCTGCCGGCACCGCATAGGTCGACGCCGCGTCCGGCATGCGTGCGTGGAACGACGTGTCGAAGCACGCGACGGCCGGCACCGGCAACCGCGCGCGCAAGCTGTCGAGGATTCGCAGCGCCGCCGGGTCGTGCAACGGCGCCAGCAGGGCTGCGTCGTCGAGCTGCGCACGGACGGAGTCGTCGACCACCACGGCTTCGTGCAGGAAGCGACCTCCATGCACGATCCGATGGCACACGGCGTCGACCTCGCCCACGTCGGCGAGGACCCGGTCCACCGCAGCGGACGCATCGGCCGGCGCCGCGCCGGCGGCGCTCTGGTGCACCGTCTCGTCAGCATCGCCGATGACGCTCACCTTCAGGCTGGTAGAGCCGGCGTTCACCGCGAGGATGCGCACGGACTCCCCTTCACTGCCAGGCCCAGTCGCGCACCTCAGGCATGTCCTCGAGATGCTCGCGCACGTAGCGATGATGCCGCTGCAGCATGTCGTTGCAGTACTGGATGAGGTGCGCGCTGCCCGGCAGCGGACGGTCCACGCGGCGCAGCGCCTGCATCGCCAGGTGATACCGGCTCATCTCGTTGAGCACCACCATGTCGAACGGCGTGGTGGTGGTGCCCTGCTCGCGGAAACCGTGCACATGGTACCGCTGGTCGTTGGGCCGTCCGTGCAGCAGTTGGTGCAGCGCCCTGGCGTACCCATGAAAGGCGAACACCACCTCTGCGCGCTCACCGAACAGCGAGGCGAACGCCCCGTCGGGAAGTCCGTGGGGATGCTCGCTCGGCGGGAACAGGCACATCAAGTCGACGACGTTGACGAAGCGCACCCGGAGCTGCGGCACGTGCTCACGCAGCAGCGCTGTGGCGGCGAGCGCTTCCAGGGTAGGGACGTCGCCGGCGCAGGCCATCACAACGTCGGGCTCGCCCTCGTTCGATGTGCTCGCCCATTCCCAGGCTGAGGCGCCGCGTGCACAGTGCTCGTCCGCCGCCGCGAAATCCAGGTACTGCAGATGCAGCTGCTTGTCGATGACGATGAGGTTGACGTGGTCCTTGCTGCGAAAGCAGTGGTTCGCTATGGAGATGAGGCAGTTCGAGTCTGGCGGCAGGTACACGCGCACCACCTCGCCGCTCATCGAGATCATGGTGTCGATGAGGCCAGGCCCCTGGTGGCTGAAACCGTTGTGGTCGTTGCGCCAGCAGGTGGAGGTGAGCAGCACGTTGAGTGACGGGACTGGGAGCCGCCAGTCCAGCGAGCGCGCCGCCTCGAGCCATTTCGTGTGCTGCACCGCCATCGACGCTGAGACCATTGCGAAGGCCTCGTAGGTGGCGAACAGGCCGTGGCGTCCGCTGAGTGTGTAGCCCTCGAGCCACCCCTGGCAGTTGTGCTCGGAGAGCACCTCCATGACGCGGCCGTCGGGTGACACGCTCACGTCATCCGGGGCTGTGGGCTCCATGAGGCAGCGGTTCTCCACCTCGAAGACGGCGCCGAGACGGTTGGAGTTGGTCTCGTCGGGGCAGAACAGGCGGAAGTTCGCCTCCTGCGAGTTCTGGACGAAGATGTCACGAAGCAGCTGGCCCAGACGCTGGGTGTTCTCTTCACTGAGGCGGCCTGGGTCCGCCACCTCCAGGGTGTACGGCCGCACGTCGGGAAGCGTCAGCGGCTTGGCGAGGCGGCCGCCGTTGGCGTGCGGGCTGGCCCCCATGCGGCGGTCACCCTCCGGGGCCAGGGCCCGCAGCGGCTCGACCAGGCGCCCGGCGGCGTCGAAGAGTCGCTCCGGCTCGTAGGAGAGCATCCATTCCTCGAGCAGACGCAGGTGCCCGGGGTTGGTGGCGACGTCGGTGATCGGCACCTGGTGGGCCCGCCAGGTCCCCTCGATGCGCAGCCCGTCCACCTCGCGTGGCCCGGTCCAGCCCTTGGGGGTGCGCAGCACGATGGCCGGCCAGGGGGGCACCGACGCCACTGACGACTCTCGTCCGCGGGCGTCTGCCTGGATCTCCCGGATTCGCTGATGCGCTGTGTCGAGCACCCCGGCGAACTCTTCGAACACGGCCCCCGGCTCCGCTCCGGCCACCTCGGTCACCGCGTAGCCGTGCGCCGCGAGCAGGGCGAGCACCGACGAGTCCGCGGCCCGGCCCAGGACCGTCGGACCCGAGATCTTGTTCTCGTTGAGGTGCAGGATGGGCAGCACCGCCCCGTCGCGCCGGGGGTTGAGGAAACGGATTCCCTTCCACGACCCCTCGAGCGGTCCGGTCTCGGCTTCACCGTCGCCGATCACGCAGGCGACCAGCAGGTCCGGGTTGTCGAACGCGGCGCCGAACGCGTGAATCAGGGCATAGCCGAGCTCGCCGCCCTCGTGAATCGAGCCGGGTGTTGGCACGCTGACGTGGCTGGGGATGCCGCCGGGGGTGGAGAACTGGCGGACCAAGCGGCGAAAAACGGCGAGGTCCTGGGAGACCTCGGGGTAGATCTCCGAATAGGTGCCCTCGAGGTAGACATTGGCCACCACCGCCGGGCCGCCATGGCCAGGGCCGGCTATGAAGAGCGCGTCGACGTCCCGTTCCCGGATGAGCCGGTTGAGCTGCACGTACACCAGGCTCAGACCGGGCGAGGTGCCCCAGTGGCCCAGCAGCCGCGGCTTGATCTGCTCGGCCCGCAGCGGCTCGCGCAGCAGCGGGTTGTCGGCGAGGTAGATCTGGCCCACGGTCAGGAAGTTCGCCGCCTTCCAGTAGTCGAGCATCGCTCGCACGTCGGCCGCCACGGGTTGATGATGCCGAGCCGGGCGGAGTCCGCGTCGCCGCCGCCTCAGCGGCGCCGGTCCACCAGCAGCGATTGCACAGCCAGGCCACAGGGACCGGCTGTGTCGTGCAACACCGAGTGCGCGAGGCCCGTGCCGCCGGCGTCAAGCCAGGAGCGTGCGTTCAGCGCCACCCACTCGCCCTCCGGTGGCCGCAACAGGTGCACCGTGAGATCGGCGTTGATGAACAGGTGGTGCTCCCAGTCGAGCACCGCCGACACGCCGTTGCCGAAGTCGGCGGCGGCCAGTGCCCGCTGCAGTGGCGACGGCGCCTCGCCCTCGACCAGCGGGACCCGCAGGCGGATCCAGACGAACGACGGTCCCAGCTCCTCGAAGCTGCCGGCGGCGAAGCGCATCTCGACCCCGGTGAGGTGGAACGCCGGGCCTGCATCTGCGGGTTCGAACGGCACCGACGCCGAGGGAGCGGGCGCCTCGGTTGCGCCGGTCCCGCCGGAGAATCTGTTGCTCGAGCGCCGCATCCGGACCGCCCTGGCCCTGGCCAGCTCGACCCCGCCGGCGGAGATGGTGCCGCGGAGCAGCTGGGTGCGGCGCCCCGGACGCTCGACCTCGGCCGCCACCTGGAGCGGCTGCAGCGGCACGGGTCGCAGCAGGTCGACTGTCACACGCACCACCAGCGAGGGGCCGTCACTGGGCAACAGCTCGAAGGCTCGTCCCAGAAGGGCGGCGGGCGGTCCGGCATGCTGGGCCGCGGGGTCCCACGGACCACGGGTGTGCTCGCTGGGCACGAAGCTGTCGCCGTCGGCGGTGTAGAGCGCGCCGGTCACGGCGAGCGATGGTGCCATCGGTGGCCGCCGACCCGCTGGTAGGCTCATGCCGATGGCCGTCACGCAAGTCGAGGTGGAGGCGAGGGGGCTGGTCTTCGATGGCCTGGTGGACGGCCCCGCCGGCGGCGAGCTGGTGCTGCTGCTGCACGGGTTTCCCCAGTCAGCAGCCATCTGGCGACCGGCGCTGCGGACGCTCGCGGCCGCCGGCTACCGGGCCGTCGCCATCGACCAGCGCGGCTACGGCAGGCGGGCGCGCCCCAGCAGGGTCGAGGCGTACCGCCTGGACGAGCCTGTCGAGGACGCCGTCGCCGTGGCGGCGGCACTCGGTAGGCCGCGCTTCCACGTCGTCGGCCACGATTGGGGCGGCGTGGTCGCCTGGGCCCTC
>JAFAJR010000110.1 GCA_019236085.1 Candidatus Dormiibacterota bacterium | reverse complement strand
GTCCATGCACTGGCCCTCGACGACCTCGACGATCGCCGCGCTCAGCAGCCGCGCGGCGCGCATTCGCCGTGCCGCGTCCCGACCCGGGGCGAGCAGCAGCTGCAGGGCCATTGCGTGCATGCCGTCTCCGGCGTTGATGCCCTGCGGCACGCCCCACACCGTCCACACGGTGTCGCGATGCCGGCGCTGCTCGTCGCCGTCCTGGATGTCGTCGTGGATCAGCGTGAAGTTGTGGACAAGTTCGACAGCAACTGCCGCAGGGACGGCGCGCTCGGCGTCCCCGCCCAGCGCTTCGCAGGACCACAGGCAGAGCGCGGCGCGGATGCGCTTGCCGGGGTCCGACGCGGCGGGATGGCCCTCGGGCGTGCAGTAGCCCAGGTGGTACGACGCCATGCGGCCCAGTCTCGATCGCGGCGAGGGCGCGACGGCGCGGATGGCGGCGTCGAGCCTGTCGATGTAGCGCGAGAGGACAACCGGGCCGGTCTGCGCCTCGGCCTCCGCCTCAAGCTCGAGGATGCGCTCCGCCATAGCAGCCCTCAATGGTTTCCATTCGATAACTGTTGCCCGATCGTAACCAACGCCCGCCGCTTCTGGCAATCGGCTGATCGCTAGCGGCGCGCGGTCCGGGTGTCAGCCCAGGAGCACGTCCCAGAGGTAGCGGTCGCGGCGCGGCACGTTCTGGTCGACGTAGACGTGCTTCACCTCGGTGTATTCCCGAAGCCCGTACACACCGTGCTCCCGGCCGATGCCGCTCTGCTTGAAGCCGCCGAACGGCGCCTGGGGATTGAGCAGGTGCCAGTCGTTAATCCAGACGGTGCCGGTGCGCAGCTGGCGGGCGATCTCGATGGCCCCCCGGGTGTCACGCGACCAGACGCCGCCAGCCAGCCCATAGATCGAGCGGTTGGCGCGCTCCACCACCTCGCTGAGGTCGTTCCATCGCTGCACCGAGAGCACCGGACCGAAGATCTCCTCGGTGGCTGCGTGGGAACCCGGCGGGACGTCCACCAGCACCGTCGGCTGGATGAAGTGGCCACGCTCCCCGGCGCCGGGGGCCCGCACGCCCCCGGTGGCCACGACGGCACCCTCGTCCCGGGCCCGGGAGACTGCGTCGAGGATCATCCGGTACTGCCGCCCGTCGATCACCGGGCCGACCTGCGAGTCGAAAGAGGCGGCGTCGCCCACGGTGAGCGCGGCGGCGGTGTCCACCAGGCGGTCCACGAACCGGTCGTAGATGTCGTCATGGACAAACAGCCGGGTGCCGGACTCGCACATCTGTCCCTGGTGCAGGAAGACACCGACCAGCGTGCCGTCGACGGCTATGTCGAGGTCGGCGTCGGGGCACACGATGCTGGCCGACTTGCCCCCCAGCTCGAGGGTGACCTTCTTGATCGTCGGCGCCGCGGCGGCCAGGACCTTGCGCCCGGTGGCTGTCGAGCCGGTGAACGCCAGCTTGTCGACGTCCGGGCTCTCGACCAGCTCCGCGCCGACCTCGATAGAGTCGCCGGTGACCACGTTGAGCACGCCCTTGGGCAGGAGTCCCGTCTCATCGATGGCCCGGACAAGCTCGAGGGCGGAGAGCGGGGTCTGGGGCGCCGGCTTGAGGACCACGGAGTTGCCGGTGGCCAGCGCCGGGGCGATCTTCCACATGGCGAAGACCAGCGGGTAGTTCCACGGCACGATCCCGGCGCACACCCCTACGGGCTCCCGGGACACGAAGTTCCAGGAGACGTACGGCATGTCGATCCAGGGCAGCGGCTCGTACCACTGGAGGTGCAGCGCCTGCTCGGCCATGCTGCGAAACCACTCGACGGCATAGGGCACGTCGATGACGGACGCCTTGCGGATCACGGCGCCGGCGTTCTGCGCCTCGACCAGCGCCCAGCCGTCCGAGACATCCTCTAGGTGCTTGACGATCTCGAACATGATCTGGCTGCGCTGCAGCTGGGGCTTGAGCCGCCACTCGCCGGCGTCGAACGCCCGCCGCGCCGCCGCCACCGCTCGCCGGGAGTCGGCGCGCGAGCCCGCAGGGGCAGTGGCCATCACCTCCTCGGTTGAGGGGTTGAGCACCTCGTAGGTGGCTCCGTCGGCAGCGCCCACCCATTCGCCGTCGATGTACTGCTGGTACGTGGCGACCTCAGGGCTGACTGTCGTGGCCACTCTGCATACCCTCCGCGTTTGACGTCGGCGTCAATTATCGCCGCGGTCGCCCGTGGCCCCGCTTTGTCCGCAGGGGTGGCGCCCGAGAAGTCTACGATTCTGTCATTCTGCGAACACACAGACACCGACGCGCATGAGCGCCGATCCCCGGGACGAGGTGCAGTTCGCCGACGGGTTCGACGTGCCGGACCGGCTGGCCTTCGGCCTGGCGGCGGCCGAGCTGCTGGTGGTGGTCGCGGCGGCGCTGGCGGCCTACGCCATCCTGCACATCCCGGCGCCCCGGGCACTGGCGGTGACGCTGGCGTTGCTCGTCGCCTGTGCCGGGGCTGCGCTGGGCTGGCTACGGGTTTCGGGACGGCCGCTCGTGCAGTGGGTTCGCTTGGCGGTGCTCTTCGGGCTGCGGCCACGCAGGGGCCGTATCCGCCTGCAGCTGCCGCAACCGGCGCCCGAGCCTGTGATGGCCTTCCGGCCAACGGTGCTCCGCGACGCGCCCGGTGACGCGGTTCAGCCGCGGGCCGCCAGGCGTCGCGACGGGGGCGCCCACCGCGTCACCTTCTTCTCCCTCAAGGGCGGCACCGGCCGGACCACGTTGGCAGTGGAGCTGGCGGCGCGGCTCGCGGCAGAGCGCGGCCGCCGCGCGACACCTGTTGCGCTGCTCGACCTCGACCTCCGATCGGCCAGCGTCGGCGCCCGCCTCGGGCTGCACGGCTCCAGCGTCGTCGAGTTCGCCGCGGCGCCGCCGGAGGAACGGCGCGCAGCCGAGCTGCTCTGCCGCCACCCCTCCGGGATGCAGGTGCTGATCGGCCCACAGCATCCGCCGAACCCCGAGTGGCCGGTCACCCCGGCGGTAGTCCGCGAGCTGCTCCGCGATCTGGACATGGCAGGCTTCGGGCTGGTGGTCATCGACCTGCCACCTGAGCTCACGCCGCACACCGAATCTGTCCTGCGCAGCGTGGACGACGTGCTCATCGTGGTATCGCCGACGGTCACCGGCGTCCACGACGCGTACCGCACCACTGAGGCGCTGCGACGTCGCGGTCTGCGCCACCAGCTTCGCTACGTGGTGAACCGGCAGCGCCCGGCTGCAGACGTCTCCGAGGCGATGCGTGACCTGGACGGCCAGGTCGTCGCCGAGATCCCGGACGACACCGCGGTCCTGGATGCCGAGGACCGCCATCAGCTGGCCGGCGACGGCCGCGGGCCCGCGGCCAACGCTCTGCGCCGCTTCGCCCGGCGCATCTCCGGCGAGATCTCCTGGTCCTGGGAGGAGTGATCGGCGCGGTCACCGTGGCCCGGGACCGGCTGGAGCTCGACACAGGCGAGGTCACAGTGGTGCTTCGCAGCGGCGACCTCGACCTCGATGCCCTCGACCCGGCGCGCCGGGCGTCGGCGCTGTCCGCGTTCGCCGGTCTCTGCCACTCCATCGACTCACCACTGCAGCTGGTGGTGCGGATCAGGCCGCTGGCAACGGTCGAGGCGCCCGGCGACGATGAGCTCGGTGCCGCCATGGCGCGGCAGCGGATGGCCCGGGCCGCCGGCCTCGAGGCCCACAGCCGCGAGATCCTGGTGGCGGTCCGCGGCGTGGACGGCGACCAGGCCGAGCTCAGCGCCGAGCGCGCGGCCTCCGCCCTCCGCGCCGTCGGCGCCGGCGCCGTCCGCCTGGCGGGGGAGGAGCTCGGCAGCGCGGTGAGCTGCCTCGGTGGCGAGTGGAGCGAATCGGCCCGGTCAGCGCGATTCGGCGGCTCGCTGGTCGCCGGGCTGGCCCTGCGCAGGCTGCCGGGACACCCTGTGGGCGCCGGATGGCTGCGGCCGCTCCTCATGGTTCGCGCCTGCTGCGACCTCGCCATCCACCTGCAGCCGGCGCCGCTGGGCGCTGCGCTCACCTCGCTGGGCCGCAAGCTGCGGGACTTCGCGGCGCACCGCATGCTCGAGGCGGAGCGGGGGAGGGTCGGGGACGTGCAGGTGGACATCGGCCTCGACGCAGCCCACGCCCTTCGTGGCAGGCTGGCTCGAGGCTCCGGGCAGCCGTTGCAGCTCTCAGTCGTCGCGTTGGGCATCGCCGGCGACGAGGCGGGGCTCCGCGTCGTCACCGAGCGGCTGCGGTCAGCATTCAGCGCAGCGCTCATCGCGGCCGAGCCGCTGCACTTCCGCCACGCCGCCGCGCGGCTGGCCACCCTGCCGCTGGGCGTCGACCCCGTCCGGGCCGGCAAGCTCGTGGACTCCGCAGCGGCTGCCAGCTGCGTCCCCTGGCTCGCCGCCGGTTGCGCCGATCCCGGCGGCTACCGCATGGGAGAGCATCGCGTTTCCCACGAGCCCGTGCTGCTAGATCCCTTCGACACCGCGCGGCATCACAACGCCAACCTCGCGGTGCTCGCCGCCTCCGGGCACGGCAAGAGCTTTGCCCTGGGGACGCTGGTGCTGGAGGCGGTGCAGCGCGGCGTCCAGTGCATCGTCGTCGACCCCGAGCAGGAGTACCACCGCCTGGCCACAGCGCTGGCCGGGACGCATGTGACGGTCGCCGCGGGCAGCGACTGCGGCCTCAGCGTCTTCGAGGGCGATGACGGCGACGACGAATCGCGCGTGACGGCGGTGGGGGAGTTCGTTGCGACTGTGTGTGCCCGCCTCGACGATGTGGAGCGTGCGCTGGTGGACCGGGCGGCGCGTGCGGTGTTGACTCAGGCCCGCGCCGCAGGAGAACAGCCACACCTCGCCGCCTGCCTGCCGCTGCTCGGCGACACAGCACCTCGAGTTGCTGCCGTCATCGACAGATACTGCAGCGGCGCGCTCGCCCGTCTGTTCGACGGCACGCAATCGCTGACCCTGGACCCTCGGCTCCACGTCTTCTCGTTGCGCGACGTTCCCGCCGAGCACATGCCGGCGGTGTCGCTGCTGATCGCGCGCTCGCTGTGGCGCCTGGTGCGTCACGAGCCCAGGCGGCGTCACATCGTTTTCGACGAGGCCGGTGCTCTGTGCGAGCACGCCGCGCTGCGTTCGTTGCTGGTGCAGCTGGCCCGGCGCTGCCGCAAGCACGGCGCCTCGCTCGTCGTGGCGACGCAGAACGCACAGGATCTGCTGGTGACGCACGAGGGAAGCGTCGTCGCCACCAACAGCGCGACTGTGCTGCTGGGCGGCCACCGCGCCGCCGAGGCGGCGCGCATGGAGGCGGCGTTCGGTCTCACCGCGGCGCAGCGGCGTTTCGTGGAGACAGCGGCTCGCGGCGAGTTCCTGCTGCTCGCCGGCGACCGCCGGCTCGAGATGCGCATCGACGTGCCCCCGGAGTACGCGGCGATCCTGGGCTCGACGGCGCCAGGCCCGCCCCGCTAGACTTGGCTGCGGCGGGCGGGACCGGGCCGCGGGGGCGGTCCCATTGGACTTTCTCGAGGGGATTGGACCATGTCCTACGACAAGCGCTCGACCGCTGCCGTCAGTCCGCTCCGCCGCACCTACCCGGCTCGCCTCGAGGTCGATACCGAGCCCGGGGCGCCGGCCCCGCAGCGCTACGCGCGACTCCGCCAGACGCTGCGCGACCCCGTGTCGGTGCTCTTCCTGCTCGGGGCCTGCCTTGCCCAGGCGGCCGACACCATCACCACAGCCGTCGCGCTCTCCGGCCGCAGCTTCTTCGAGGCCAACGGCCTGATGCGCGCCGCTGTCACCCAGCCACTGGAGATTGGCGGGCTCAAGCTCCTGCTGGTGCTGCTGGTGTGCCTATTGGCGATGCTGCGCCTCCCCACCCGCCAGGCCCGCCTCGCGCTGTTGTTCGCGTTCGGTCTCAGCGCATTCGCACCGATCCAGAACCTGCTGCAGGTGCTGCTGCACTGAGTCCCGCCAGGGCCTTGACGCCCGGACGGGCGGGGCTCAAGATATGGGGGCTCCCGGAGCGACGGACCCCAAGATGCTGTATACTGCGAAGGAATTCGCGGCCGGCGTTGCAGGGCCTCCGGCGCGGATGACA
>JAFAJR010000087.1 GCA_019236085.1 Candidatus Dormiibacterota bacterium | reverse complement strand
CTCGCCGATGACCTGCAAAAGGCCGACCTCAAGCTGAAGTCGTCGGAATGGATCCTCGCCGTCGCCGGGGTCGGCGTGCTGGTGGGCCTGCTCGTGGCGGTGCGCTACGGCAGCGCGATCCTGTTCCTTCCGTGCCCGATCATCGTGTGGGTGCTGTCGGGATTCTTCCTGCGCTTCCGCCAGAAGCGACGCACCCGCGCTTTTAACAACCAGCTGGGTGACACCCTCACGCTGCTGAGCAACGCGCTCAAAGCCGGTCACTCGTTCGCCCAGGCGCTGTCCTCGGTGAGCAAGAACGCGCAACCACCCATCGCTGACGAGTTCGCCCGTGCCACTCGTGAGATCGCGCTGGGCATCAGCGTCGACGACGCGCTGACGCACATGGTGGAGCGCAACAAGTCGGAGGACTTCGACCTCATGGTCACTGCCGTGCAGATCCAGCGCGTGGTCGGCGGCAACCTGGCAGAGATCCTCGACACAATCGCCTTCACCATCCGCGAGCGCGTCCGCATCCACGGTGAGATCCGCACGCTCACTGCGCAGGCTCGTGCGTCTGGGTGGATCATCACCGTCCTGCCGTTTGCGCTGGCGGGAATCCTCAGCATGGTCTCGCCGAGCTACTTCGACCCGATGTGGACCGATCCCATCGGGCACGTGCTGCTCGGCATGGCAGCCTTCTCCATCGCCGTGGGTGCTGTCGCGATCCAGAAGATCGTGAAGATCGAGGTCTGAAGCGATGACCATGCTCGCACTCGGCATCGCCGTCGTCGCCGCGGCCGGCGTGCTCTTCATCATGTACGGCCTCACCGCCACCATGGCGCCAAAGCCCGGCGAGCTGCTGGAGGCGCGGCTTGCGCAGTTCACCGAGACCGGCCGCATGCCGACGACGCTCACCGAAGTCGAGCTGTCGCTGCCGCTCTTCGAGCGCGTGCTGCGTCCTGCTCTCGACAAGCTCGGCGGCATCCTCAACCGGCGCGCCCAGGCCGGTACGCAACAGGCGCTGCAGGAGCGCCTCAACCTCGCGGGCAAGCCCTGGGGACTGACGCCCAGTGGTTTCGTCGCGGTGCGGCTGCTCTCCGTCGTGCTGTTCACCGGCATATGCACCGGCCTGACCATCCTCGAGCAGTTCCAGATGCCGATGCTGCTGCTCGGCCCGGTGGGGGGCCTCGTGCTCGGCTATCTCATGCCGCAGCTCATGGTGTCGCGCCGCATCAAGAAGCGGCAGAAGGAGATCCTCCTGGCGATGCCCAGCGCGCTCGACCTGCTGACGATCAGCGTCGAAGCGGGACTGAGCTTCGACGCCGCGCTGTCCCGCGTCGCCGACAAGTACCACAACGCCCTAACCCACGAGATAACGCAGGTGCTCAACGAGGTGCGCCTGGGGCGCCCGCGTCTGGAAGCGCTCGACGACATGGCTCGGCGCTGCAAGGTCGACGAGCTGAACACCTTCGTGCAGGCGATCATCCAGTCCGAGCAGCTCGGCGTCGGTGTCGCCAACGTGCTGCGCATCCAGTCGGAGGAGATCCGGCGCCGGCGGCGTCAACGCGCTGAAGAGCTGGGTCAGAAGGCGCCGTTGAAGATGCTGTTTCCCATGGTGGGCTGCATCTTCCCCACGCTGTTCATCGTGCTCCTCGGCCCGGCGGTGATCGAGGTCGTCCACGACTTCATGGGCAAGTAGCGGGCAGCCCGGAGGAGACATGGCCGTGCCGCACGGCGTCGACCACGAGGGCGGGGACTTCCACGCGCTCTGGGACCACCTGGCACCCCGCGTCATCGACGAGCGGACGCTACGTCGCCTGCTCGACGGCTACCCTGAGGAGCGCTCCGCCACCGGTCGAGCCTTCTGCGGCGACGTGCTCGAGACTCTCTGCGCCATCGTGCTCGAGCTCGAGGTCACCGAGCGAGGCGTTGGAGCCAAAAGTGTCAAGATCTCGCGGGCGCTTGCGGAGCTTCGCGCCCACGTCTGCAGTGCGGCCGAGACGCTGCGCATGCTGTCCGAGACCGACACGCTCGCCGCCGAGAACCGGGAGTCGATCCGGGCCTTCGTCACCAGGGTGGTCGCCCGGCACGGCGCTGCGTTCGACACGCACCTGGCGTGGATCGGAGGAGATCCCGAGCGGACCGAGTCGGGACGCGCGCTGGTCTGGGTGGTCGACGAGCTGCTCCACCATCTGCGTTCCCGGCTGGCCGGATCCGCGTCGCTCGACGTCGACACGTCGGACGGCGTCGAAGCGCGCCTCAGCACGCCGTCCGGCGCGCTTGCGGTGCACAGCGGGGAACCCGAATGGCTGCTGCGCTGCCGGCTGCGTCTCGCGCTTGCGGCGGGCTCGATCCAGGTGCAACAGCTCGCCGAGGGGACGTGCGTTGAGATCCTGCTGCCCTGACCCTGCGCCGCTGCACAGTGGCGACTGCTGCACGACTGTGACGCACGCCTCACGTGGCTGCGTCAGGTGCGTGCTAGCGTCCGCCTGACCGCCATGCTCGCCTCCCTCGACAGCACGCCCGGCCAGGTCTTCGCGGATCTCGTCCTCCTGGTGCTCGTCGGCATCAACGTGTACCTGGGCTTTCGCTACGGACTGATGCGCAGGGTGGTGGCGCTGCTCGGAGTGTATGTGGCGTGCTTCGCCGCTACAAACCTCGGCAATCCCATCGCCTCGCTGTTCCAGTCACGCTCTGTTTCCAGCAACGCGTGGGCGTTCATCCTGGTGTTCGTGATCGTCTGCCTCATGGTCGAGATCATGGCCGCGTTGCTGCACGAACGTCTGCAGCGCGTGCTGGTGGTGCTGTTCGACCGCATCGGCGGGTCGGTGCTCGGCGCCGCCGTCGGTCTGGCAGAGGCGCTGGTGCTGTTCCTTGTCGCGTTCGCGGTGTCGCAATCACCGGGCACGTCTCTGTCGCCACTGAGCGGGCCCGGCGAAACCCCGGCGCACGCCGTCGGCAACTCGTTGGTCGCCGGACAGGTGGCCCGGCTCGAACCGCAGATGACCCGCCTGCTGGGACCGGCGCTTCCCAGCAATCTGAGCTCGCACCTACAGGAAGGAACGGCGACAAGCACCGCCTGACAGGGGGCGTCAAAAGCATGAGACGGTGCC
Organism: Candidatus Dormiibacterota bacterium; assembly: GCA_019236085.1. GTDB lineage: Bacteria > Chloroflexota > Dormibacteria > Aeolococcales > Aeolococcaceae > JAFAJR01. Next base: position 359 of record JAFAJR010000087.1, on the reverse strand, counting down.
GCTCGCACGACGATAGGGTCGTATCTCCGAGCGAGCCGTAGAATTTGTTGACGGCGAGCGAGGAGTAGATCCCGTGTCGTCAGAGTGTCACCGCCTCATGCTTGGAGGGCGATGAGCGGCGCTTGCCGCCGTTCCTTACGCCGCGTCGGTGCCGCTTGCTGGGAAGAAGGAGCGCACCACAGCGCCGAGTCCTACCAGGTTGAAGGGCTTGGTGATCAGGTGCTTGGCGCCGGCGAGACGTGCACGTTCAACGTCGTCCTCGCCGGACAGCGCGGTGAACATGAGCACCGGCAGGGTGTGCGTGCGCGGATCGTTGCGGATGCGCTTGCACGCCTCCAAGCCGTCCATGCCAGGCATCA
>JAFAJR010000302.1 GCA_019236085.1 Candidatus Dormiibacterota bacterium | reverse complement strand
AACCCGCCGGCCCAGCTGCGGCGGGTGTTCTTCCGCCGGGTGACGATCGCCGGGACGAGCATGGGGTCGCGCGGTGAGCTGCGGAGGCTTGTCGAGCTGTGTGCAACCGGCGCTCTGCGACCGCTGGTGAGCTCCCGGCATCCGCTCGACGCAGCTCGTGAGGCGTTTGCGGAGATGGAGCGGGGTGAGGTGCGGGGGAAGATCGTCCTCGACGTGTGAGCGGGGGAGGCGGGGGGATCGGTCATCGGCTGAGCGCTTCTCACCTTTTAACTGTGTGGCCGGCGGCGCGGCTGACGAACGGATGTTTGGTATGATACAGGAATGTGTAGTGCCGTGCTCGAGCCGCCCCAGGCGGCCACTGCGGAGGATGTGCTGGCCCTGGCCCGGCGGCTGCCGGACCAGCCGGTCGATCCCCGCCGGGAGCTCAGCGGCGAGCTGCTCAGCCTGCGCCGGTCGATCGACCTGCTGGAGTTGCGCTTCGCCCAGGTCAGCGGGGTCTTCGCCGGCCAGCCCCAGTTCGAGGACAGCTGCGGCGAGAGCCCCAGTGCCTGGCTGCGCCATGAGTGCCATCTCACGGGCTATGCCGCGACCTCAGCCCTGGCGGTGGGCGCCGAGGTGGAACAGCTGCCCCGCAGCCGGGCGGCCCTGACCGCGGGGGAGATCGGTTTCGGCCACCTGGCCCTGATCGCCCGCACCAGCCAGACGGTGCGGGAATCGCTGGAGGCCCAGGGCGTGGCCTGCGCCGGCAGCCCGGTGCTGGACGAGCAGCCCATCCTGGCCCAGGCCCGGCGGCACACGGTCAACCGCTTCCGCCGGGACTGCAGCCACCTGCGCCACGCCCTGGACCCCGGCGGCGCCCTGGCGGAGCACAACGCGCTCAGCGCCTCCCGCTTCCTGGAGCTGCGGCCTCGGGATGACGGCTGCCTGGAGCTGGAGGGCTGGCTCGATCCCGAGGGCGGCGCCGCCCTGCGCACCGCGCTGGCCCCCTGGTCGCGGCGCAGCGGGACCGACGACCTGCGTCCCCTGGCCCGGCGCCAGGGCGACGCCCTGGTGGAGTTCCTGCTCCGGGGTCTCGACGCCGGGGTGCTGCCGGCGCACGGCGGCCAGCGGCCCCACCTCCAGGTCACCGCCTCGCTGGCGACCCTCACCGGGCGGGCCGGGTCGTCGGCCGGGGAGCTGGAGCTGGGTGGTCCCGTCCCGGTGGCCACGGTGCAGCGGCTGGCCTGCGACGCCGCGGTGAGCCGCATCCTGCTGGGACCCGACTCGGTGATCACCGATGTGGGCCGTTCCCTGCGGGTGCCGGGACCGGCGGTGCGCCGGGCCCTGCGCAGCCGTGACCAGGGCTGCGTCTGGCCGGGCTGCGACCGGCCGGCGCCGTTCACCGACGCGCATCACCTGGTGCACTGGGCCCACGGCGGCACCACCGACCTGGGCAACTTGGTGCTGCTCTGTTTCCGCCACCACCGGGCGGCGCACGAGGGCGGCTGGCAGATCGCTCGCACCGCCGATGGGGCCATGGTCACCATGCCGCCCGCGGAGAGCTTCGGCCCCTGGTCCCTCGCCGTCGACCCCGGGCCGTACCCGTAGCTCGGCGCGCTTGCCAAGAGGGGTCGCGATTGGACATGCTTGCCGTCCGGCGGGGAGGGACGGACCTGGCAGTCCCGGCGGCCATTGTCCGTGCGATGTCCGTCCTTCCCGACCACCATTTCACGGGGTGAGCTGGTGCGGAGGCTCAGGATGGCGGTGATCGGGTTGATGGGACTCGCCGTTGCGGGTTGCAGTACCAGCCCTACACACACGCCTTCGTCGGTTGCGACGCATGGAGCGTCGCCAAGTGCGTCGCCCGGTGGTCCATGCGCGAGTGTCGCCACCACGACGCCTATCGCTGATGTCCCTGCGGCGTGCGCGGCGTTGTGGGCGCCATATGGCGTTACCAAGGTGCCGCCATACGACATCCTCAGTGAGGAGCACGTGCCGGCGGCGCCACCTGTGCAGAACATGACGGACGGCGCCGTGTCAGATGCGACGGCGCAACTGTGGGCGAATGCGAGCAACCGAGACTCGGGCTGGGCCAAGTGGGCTGACCAGTACGATCAGACCAGCTTTCTCTTGCACCTCGTAGGGCCATCCCTCATAGGTTCAGCTCAGGAGCAAAGCGCGCTGCAGGCGGGTGGTCGGGTTCTG
>JAFAJR010000287.1 GCA_019236085.1 Candidatus Dormiibacterota bacterium | reverse complement strand
GTCGACCTGCGGTCGTTGCGCCCGCTTGATCGTGAGGCGATCGTGCGCAGCGCGAGCAAGTGCGGCAAGGTGCTCATCGTGCAGGAGGCGAACCTCGCGGTGAGCGTGGCGTCGGGGGTTGCCGCGATCGTCGCGGAGGACTGCTTCGACAGCCTCGATGCACCGGTGATGCGCATCGGCGGTCCCGAGATCCCGGCCATGCCGTACTCGCCGCCGCTGGAGCACTTCTACCTGGTGACGCCGGACAAGGTGGAGCGGAAGCTGCGGGACCTGGCGGCATACTGATCCGAGGATGACCGTATGCCGCTGACCGTCAACATGCCGCAGCTCGGTGAGAGCGTCACCGAGGGGACCATCGCGCGCTGGCTCAAGCAGCCGGGTGAGACGGTGGCCAAATACGAGTCGATCGCCGAGGTGGTGACCGACAAGGTGAACGCCGAGATCCCCGCACCGGCCGACGGGACCATGGGGGAACTCATCGCCAAGGAGGGCCAGGTGGTGGCGGTGGGGGAGCCGATCGCCACGATCGAAACGGGTAGTGGCGATGGGACTGCTGCTCCGGCGTCGCAGCCCGCGGCCGCCTCCGCTCAGCCGGCCCAGGCGCCGCAGCCCGCAGCCGCCTCCGCTCAGCCGGCCCAGGCGCCGCAGCCCGCGCCAGCCGCCGCCGCGGCGCCGGAACCGAGAGCCGAATCCCGGCCCGAGCCGGAGCGTGAGCCGCAGCCCCAGGCAGCCGCTGTGGCCACGAGCACATCGGGCAACGGCACGGCCGGCTATCACCTGACGCCGGCGGTGCGGATGCTGGTGCGAGAGCACAGCGTCGACCTGAGCCAGATCCAGGGCAGCGGCATCGGCGGCCGCATCACCAAGAAGGATGTGCTCGACTTCGTGCAGCGCAGGGGACCGGCTCCGGCGTCCCAGCCGCAGCCTCAATCCGCAGCGGCCGCTGCTGCGCCGACTACGCAAACAGAACAACCAGCCCAAGCAGCACAACCGGCCGCCGCAGCAGCCGCACCGCAGCCGGCGGCCACCGGTGAGGGCGACACGCTGATCGCGATGACCTCGGCCCGCCGCTCTACGGCGGACCACATGGTGCGCAGCAAGCAGACGTCCCCCCACGCCTACTGCATGTTCGAGGTCGACATGTCGGCGGTGTTCGCCGCACGGGCGAAGGCCAAGGCTGAGTTCGAGCAGCGCTACGGCGTCAATCTGACGTTCCTGCCGTTCGTGGCCCGGGCGGTGTGCGAAGGGCTACGCCGCCATCCCACGCTCAATGCCACTTGGACCGACGAGGGGATCGTGCTCAAGCGAGACATCCACCTGGGCATCGCCGTGGCCTTGGAGGACAAGCTCGTGGTGCCGGTGGTGCGCAACGCCGACCGGCTCAACATCGCCGGGCTGGCCACGACGATGAGCGAGTTGGGCGAGCGGGCTCGCCAGAACCGGCTGAAGCTGGACGAGATCCAGGGCGGTACGTTCACGCTCAACAACACAGGAGCGTTGGGGGCGGTGATCACCCAGGCCATCATCAACCAGCCGCAGGCGGCGATCATGACCATGGACCTCGTGGTGAAGCGGGCGGTGGTGATCAGCGACGCCATCGCCATCCGCCCGATGATGAATCTGGGGCTGTCCTTCGATCACCGCATCAACGACGGCTTGCAGGCCACGCGCTTCGTGAAGACCGTGAAGGAGCTGCTCGAGGGCTTCGACCCGTCGGGGTCGCTGCTCTGACGGCCACGCGGGGCGGAGCCCTATGATCGAGGTGCGATGAGCGAGGCAACCGCCTTCGATGTCTGGGGGTATCGCACCCCACCGTCGTGGGCTCTCCGGGCGCTGGAGAAGGGGATCATCGACGTGAACCGCTTCGAGGCGCTGGTGCGGATTGCCGAGGAATCGGAGCATCGGCCGCGGGTGAGGTACCGGCGCAGCACGTGCTCGTGCCGCCGGCGTCCCAGCCGCTCCTGCACACGCTGGAGCCGCTAACTCAGCCGATCCGTTTCCCTCGCGCCGGGTGAGACCTTGACAGCCTGCTGGGTGCTGCTCTGCACTGAGCTCGAGCCAACAAGCTGGTTACGGAGCCGAGTTGGTGCGCGCCCGAGCATGAGACTGACCGTATGGGTGCGGAAGCGCGCAGCATCGTGCTCACAGTCGCAACAGCCGTAGCGGCATTGGTCTTGGGGATGGCAATCGACATCTCTGCCTACACCAATCCCGCCGGGCTTCTAGTTGCCGGGGTCGTGGTC
>JAFAJR010000275.1 GCA_019236085.1 Candidatus Dormiibacterota bacterium | reverse complement strand
CTCGCGGCAGGCGGGCCGAGTTCCGCGACTTCGGCTGGGACCCCGCCGACGTGCCCGATCCCCAGGACCGCTCGACCTTCGAACGATCCCGGCTGCGCTGGGACGAGCTGGCCCAGCCGGAGCACACCGCCATGCTCGAGCTGCACCGACGGCTGCTGCGGTTGCGCCGGGAGACAGCCGGCTTCGATACGGGGGATCGAGAACTGGTCCGGACCGCGACCGATCCGGCGACAGGGCTGCTTCGCTATGCCTACTGCGGGCTGGAGCTCGCCTGCAACCTGGGGGACGGACCGCTGCACGTCCAGGCGCCGCCAGGGGCTGATCTCGTGGCCGGCGATCCGCTTCCCGGCGACGCCGGCGTCACAACGCTCCAGCCGGACTCGATGGTGGTGTGGCGGCTGCCGGGGGGTGGTTGACCGCTCCGCCGGGCCATGCCACGATCGCCGTCCGGACGCAAACGCGTCGGTCGCCGGATTTGTGGAGATCAACCATGGGGGAGACAGGGGCGCTGCGCGCCGCGGGGCTGGCCGCGGCGGCGGCCGCGCTTGCCGCCGGAGCCGCCTTGCTGGGTGGCGCCGTCCCGGCGGGCGCCGCTCCCGCCTGCCCGGTGCTGAGCGGCACCACCAGCTTCGCCTTCACCGGCTCCGAGCAGTGCTTTACGGTGCCGGCAGGGATCGTGTCGCTGCACGTCGACCTCAGTGGCGCGGCGGGCGGTGGGGGAAACCCGTCGGTCTCCACAGGTTCGGACCCCGGAGCGGCTCCGGCGGCCCGCGCCGGCTCGTCGCCACCGGTCAGCGGCCAGGGTGGTGCAGGCGCTCGCGTCGCCGGCGATGTCAACGTGACACCCGGCGAGGTCATCTACGTCGAGGTGGGCGGCAGCGGCGACCAGGGCGGTTTCTGCCTGGGCACGCAATGCGCTGGCAGCGATGGCAAGGGCGGCTGGAACGGCGGCGCCGACGGAGGGTCGTTCGTCGGAGTCTCCGGACCCGGCATTCCGTTCAACGAGCAGGCCGGTGGCGGTGGCGGCGGCAGTGACATTCGCGCCGTGGCATACGGCGCGGGTTGCGGCGGCGGAGCAACGTCGTTGGCGGCACGGCTGCTGGCCGCCGGCGGCGGCGGTGGCGGCGGTAACTTCTTTGTGCAGACCGACGGTGGCAGTGGCGGCGGCGCCGGCCAGACTCCTGCGCCAGGGGCCGACGGCCAGGGGACCCAACCCGGTGACGGAGGCCGGCCAGGCGGCAGCGCCGCCGGCCAAGGCGGCGACGGGTACGGCACGGGCAGCAGTGGCAGTGCCGGCTGCGGTGGTGCCGGCGGCGCCGGGCAGGGCGCCGGCGGCTACGGCGGCGGCGGCGGTGGCGGCGGCTTCGGTGGTGGCGGTGGCGCCTCGGGCGGCGGGCTGGCGACGGCCGCTGACGATTCCACAGCCACCGGCTCGGGCAGCGGCGGCGGCGGCGGCGCCGGCGGCAACCTGGTCAGCGCTGCCGGGAGCTGCAACATCAGCTATCCCACGGCGGTGTCCGCTGCGGCTGGGGTGACGATCTCGATCAATCCCGCCGCGGCGGCCTGCGCGGCGCAGCCCACGCCGACTCCCACGCCGGCTCCGACCCCGACGCCTCCCATCACCTCAGGCGTCCAGGGCATCAGCACCGCCACGCCGAGCACCGGCGCCGGCGGTGCCGGGACTGCCGGCCTGGCTCTGATCGCGCTCGGGACCCTGGCCGCGGCGGTGGCTCTGCGGGGCCGCCCACACATTAAGTAGTAGGGCTCGGCTGCCGGGCGTCAGAAGATCTCGACTGGCGTCCCGACGTCGGCGAAGGCGTACAGCCTGGCCATCTGCGACTCGGGGGTCTCGATGCAGCCGTGGGAGCCCTCGAACAACTGGACCACGTAGTTAGAACCGGGTCCGAAGAGAGTGCGCCACGGCGCGTCGTGGAAGAGGAAGCCGCCCTGATAAAACTGCATCGCGTAGTTGATGGGGGTGTACGGAATGGTGAACAGCCCCGGCTGTGACACGATGGCCCAGGGGCTGCGCTTCCACTGGATGGTGAACTGCCCTGTCGGGGTGTGGCAGCAGGGTCCCGCGGTCGTCACGTACGTGGCGAACTGCAGGACGCCGTTGTAGTAGGCGGCGGTCTCCTCGCAGCGGGTGCTGGCGATGATCCATTTGCCTGCACCGGCAGTCCCCATCGGTGCGCCGCAGGACGGTGTGAGCTCGGGGTCGGGAGCGCCGCCCGCCGCCTCGTTGTCGTGCTCCGCCCTCGCCGTGGCGCTGACCGGCTGCGCTTCGGACGGCCCGGCGCCGCCGACTGCGGCGATGTCCCGCGTCAGATCCTGCGCGCCCCAGTCGACGTAGCCGGACCAGTCGACTCCCGTGGTCCCCAGGGAGCGGGTGACCCCCCAATGGTCGACTGCCAGCATGCCCTCGCCGACCGCGTGAAACTGCTCCAGGACCGGGCCGGCGGTTGCCGCTGAAGGCGACGGGGGCGCCACGCCGAAGGCATAGACCGAGCCGTTGCTGTCGGCCAGCCAGCCGCCGTCGGGTGTGCCGGCCGCGTCGTAGTGGATCTCCAGGCCTGAGGCGGTGTCTGCGCCGGCTGTGTAATGCGGCGAGTCGAACTGCGGCGCACCGCCGAAGGCGTGGATGCCGCCCCAGCCATCCAGGATGTAGCCGGAGGAGCCGTCGGGCAGCAGCGATCCGTCGTGGCCGGTCAGCACCAGCGAGCGGGCGATGTCCCAGCGAGGCCAGTACGGCGTGCCGTTCACCGCTGAGGCGCTCCCGAAGGGATGGATGCCGCCGAAGCCGTCGAGCACCCAGCCCCCCGAGCCGTCGTCGCGGATCACCAGGCAGCGGGCGATGTCCCACTTCGGCCAGTAGGCAAGACCGGCGGTGTTGAGTTGCAGGCCGCCGAAGGCATGCAATCCGCCGTAGGCGTCGAGGATCGCGCCGCCGCTCCAGCCGGCGTTCGCAGCCTGGAAGGCCCGCGTTGCGCTGAAGCTCAGGCTCGGTGACGAGCTCCCCGCCACCGTCGCCGGGATCGCGACGTCACGCGTGATGTCCCAGCTGCCCCAGTCGGGGTAGCCGGCCCAGCTGCTGGAAGTGGCTGCGCCCGAGAGCGGGGCGACCGCGCCGTAGCGGCCGACCGCATAGCCTGTGGCGCCGGTGATGTGGATCGCGTGCCAGGCATCGCCGCCCCGGGCCGAGGGGAGAGACAGCGCCGATGCGGCGCCGAACGCGTGGACGGTGCCGTCCGCCTGCAGCACCCAGCCGCCGTCGGGGACACCGCTGCCGTCGAAGCTGATCGCCAGTCCCCTGGCCAAGTCGCGGCCCTGCGTGTAGGGAGAGCCGGACAGCTGCGGTGCGCCGCCGAAGGGATGCACGCCGCCGAAGCCGTCCAACACGTAGCCTTGGCGGCCGTCAGGCTCGCCAGAGGCGTCGAAGCTGGTGAGCACCAGCGAGCGGGCGATGTCCCAGCCTTGCCAGTAGGCGGGGTCGGACACCGCCACGGCATCGCCGAAGTTGTGAACCCCGCCCCAGCCGTCGAGAACCCAGCCACCTCCGCCGTCGGCCCGCACCACCAGCGAGCGGGCGATGTCCCAGCCAGGCCAATAGGGTGCGTTGTCAGTGTTGAGCTGAAAGCCGCCGAAGGGATGCAGTCCGCCCCAGCCGTCGCGGACGACGCCACCCGTCTCGCCCGCGGCCACAGTCCGGGGCAGCGCGAGTGGAGCAAGCAACGAGAGGCAGGCGGCCGCCAGCAGGACCCTCACCCCTCTCGACACGGCGCGATTATTCCATTCGGCCGGTTACGCGCGTTTGACGCCGCCGACCCTAAGCGGCGACGTGTACCGCCCCCGCGGCGTTGCTCGCAGCGACGCCGCGAGCCTGCTCGATGGCATTGGCGGCATCACCGCGCAGCGCTGCAACTCCGGCTCGCAAGGTGGTGTCCAGTCCGAGCTTGCGCATCTGGTCGATGACCCTGCGGCCCGCAACCGTGGCGGAATCCGTGCCGCCCTGCCGGATCAGGAGCGCAGCTGTGCCGTCGTCCAGGATATGCACCGGCTCGTCGGACCGCGCATAGGCGATGACCAGCGTCGCGTAGCCGGAACGAGCCTGCAGCGGGATCTGCTCGTCGACAACGAAGACGCAGACGGCGCCATCGCCTTCAACCTCCGAAGCGGTCTGCTCGAACTCGGCGCGCGACACCTGCCATGGCGTGGAGACGCCCCGGAAGTCGCTCATCGTGCTGTCATGGTCCGACGAGGAAGGTCTGCTCGAGGCGGTTGAGCACCGCCAGGCGTTGGGCCGCCGGCGAGCCGCCGGCCTCGCGCCAGGCGAGCAGCTGCTCGATGACCTCGCGGAAGTCGTGCAGCCGCAGCGGCTTGCTGAGAGCGCCGACTCCGCATTCGGGCAGCTGGTGGCGCGGAATGGCGCCACTCACAAAACAGAGACCCACCAGCATTCCCTGCTCGTCGCCGAGGATGCTGTGCGCCAGCCGTGCGCCGTGTATGTCAGGGAGCAGACCGTCGATGAGCGCGATTGCAACCCCAGGAGCGCCGCGCACCAATTGCAGCGCGTCCTGTCCTGTGCTGACTCCCACGGCCTCACAACCCACCGTCTCGAGGGCACGGGCAAGAAACCCGCGCACTGCCGCGTCATCCTCGACCACGAGGACGCGTGGTGTCATCTCCAACATTCCCGCAGCGATCATAGCTGACACCTCGGCTGTGAACTCATGGCGCGGCGGTTGTCTGCGTGCGATGGGGGCAGTCCGGTGTGTCGTGATGACAGCCGCAGCGCTCGCTCGTCTCGGTAACCTCGAGGTCGCCGTCGGCGTAGCGCAGATGAGGACCGTGGCCGCCCTCACCTTGATGGCGCACCGCAGCTGCCATGACGTAGAGGTCGCGGCCGTCGATACGCGCCCAGGCCGGCATGTTGGGCACGCCGGCACGCACCATCCGTTCGGCTTCCGCGGCGCTGCCGGCTGATTCCAGTGGCCGGTGTCCGACCGAGGGCCGGTACGTCGCTGAGTCGCTCTCCTGCGTCGTGCCCGGCTCGTCGCGGAGCAGAGCGGTGACCGCGCCCGGCAACAGTGCGACGCCATGCTGCACCAGGCGCTTCGTGAGGGTTCCCGCTGTGTCGCCGGGGTCGATGGCCACCTCCTCCTGGCGCAGGACTCCGCCGGCGTCGACCTTGCGCGCCGCCCGGTGCAGCGTGATGCCGGTGGTGGGCGCGCCGTCGGCGATCGCCCAGTACACGGGCTCGGGGCCGCGGTAGCGCGGCAGAGGGCTGGGGTGGATGTTGAGCCAGCCGTGCTTCGCACTCTCCATTGTCCTGGTGGCGACGATCTGGTCGAAGCTGGCCATAACCACTGCATCGAGGTGAAGCTCGGCCAGGTGCATGCGCGAGTGCTCGTCGTTGATGCGCCAGGCGCGCAGCAGCGGGATGCCGAGATGGTCAGCGATGCGGCTCAGCGCGTTGTTGCCAAGGATGGCCGGATGAGCTCCCGGCGAGGTGATGAGGCCCGCAGGCTCGACCTCCAGGCACAGCAGCTCCAGCAGGAACGCCACGCTGTAGTCGGAGGGGAAGCCGGCGAACGCCACACGTGGGCCGGAGCCGAGCAGCGCCGTGCCTGCGGCAGGCGGAAGGTCGATGTCGGGGATAAAACCGAACGACTCCTTGGCCCAGAGATCGCGGCGGACGCGGTCCAGATATTCGGACGCGGTGGCCACGCGGCCGATCCTAGTTCGCAGCCGGGCCTTGCGGGACTGCTGTTATCAGCCCGTCGCGGAACAGTCCCGCCAGCGCTGCGTCAACAGCCCCCGGCGCCGTGGCGGCCGGGATGCCGGCCACGCGCGCATGCAGCTCGGCGATTCCGGCGCCGGGTTCGTCGAGCAGCACCCGGAGCAGTGCTCCGCGAAGCCGCCTGGCGCTTCCGGCATACGGTGCCTGGCGCCGCGCCGGCGGAGCGGAGGGAAGGCCGGCGCTGCGGCACGTGGCACGCAGCGGGCACCCGGTACAGCGCGGCGTCGACCGGCAGTGGATGGCTCCGACATCGAACAGCGCCAGGGTGTAGTCGCGGCGCGCCATGATGCGGGGCTTGCCGGCTTCCAAGGCGTCGTCGATCTCCGCCGGCGTCGCGGCGTCGGGCGCGAGACCGAGCGCTGCCCGGGCCGCGACACGGCGCAGGTTGACGTCGGCTGGCGGCACGCATTGCGTTTCGAAGGCCAGCGTCAGCAGCGCTCTGGCGGTGTAGCTGCCTACGCCGGGCAGCCCGCGGAGCCCGGTCTCGGTGCCAGGCCAGCCGCTCCGGGTGATGGCACTGGCTGTTTGCTGCAGCGCCACAACCCGGCGGGGGTAGCCGAGCCCCTGCCAGAAACGCAGGACATCGTCGCGTCCCGCAGCGGCGAAGGAGGCCGGGTCGGACCAGCGGTCCAGGAACGCCTGCCAGCGCGGCAGAACGCGGGAGACCTGCGTCTGCTGCAGCATCACCTCGCTCACCAACACCGCCCAGGGATCGCGGGTCTGGCGCCAGGGAAGATGGTGACGCCCGTGTGCCGTGTACCAGGCGGCGAGACCGCGGGTCCACACAGGCCGCGAGTTTGTCAGACTGGCGGGCCGTGGCAGCACACACCATCACCCTGATCCCGGGCGACGGCGTCGGTCCCGAGGTGAGTGACGCTGCGCGCCGCGTCATCGACGCGACGGGCGTCGACATCGAATGGGAGGTGCACGACGCCGGCCTCGACGTGATCGACCGCTACGGCGAGCCGATGCCACCGCATGTGCTGGACTCGATCCGCAAGAACAAGGTTGCGATAAAGGGTCCGCTCACAACACCTGTGGGCAAGGGCATCCGCTCGGTCAATGTCGCATTGCGCAGGGAGCTGGACCTCTACGCGCTGGTCCGCCCGTGCAAGTGGTATCCGGGGGTGCGCAGCCGCTACGACGACGTGGATCTCGTCATCGTGCGGGAGAACACCGAGGACCTCTACGCAGGCATTGAGTTTGCCGAAGGAGAGCCACCGACCCACGAGCTCATCGCCGACATCGAGCGCCTGGGTGGCCGTGCGATCCGCAAGGACTCGGGCATCAGCATCAAGCCGATCTCGATCACCGGGACGCAGCGCGTGTTCCGCTTCGCGTTCACCTGGGCCATCGACAACGGCCGGCGCAAGGTGACCGCCGTGCACAAGGCCAACATCATGAAACACACCGACGGGCTATGGCTCCGCGTCGCCGAGCAGGTGGCTCGCGAGTTCCCCCAGGTGGAGTTCGAGGACCGCATCGTCGACAACATGGCGATGCAGCTTGTGCAGAAGCCGGAGCTCTACGATGTCATGGTCATGCCCAACCTCTACGGCGACATCCTCAGTGACCTGTGCGCCGGGCTCGTCGGTGGATTGGGGCTGGCGCCGGGGGCGAACACCGGCGACGACATCGCTGTGTTCGAGGCAACCCACGGCAGCGCGCCGAAGTACGCCGGCCAGAACAAGGCCAATCCGATGGCGATGATGCTGAGCGGCGTGCTCATGCTGCGGCACATCGGCGAGCGCGAGGCCGGCGACCGTCTGGAGGCGGCGATCGCTTCGGTGATCGCCGACGGCCGCAGCGTCACCTACGACATGAAGCCGCAGCGCGACGATCCGACAGCAGTCGGGACCTCGCAGGTGGCGGACGCTGTCATAGCCGCTCTGCGCTGACGCGCCGCCCGCCTCGCGTCGCAATCCTGTGGCAATCGGAGGTTCCGGCAGCCACACCGTGCCCGCGCTCGGCTGATACTGGGCGGTCGTGAACATCACAGCGCTGGCCCTGCAGTGGGTGCTGGGGCTGGCGTTCGGCATCCTCGGCGCTGCCAGCGCAGCCGCCTGGCTGCGCCACCGCGACCCAGGACGCCGCTTCCTCACCCTGTCGATAGCGCTGCTCGGCGTGGTCGGCGTTCTCTCCAGCGTCGAGACCACCGCCGACCCCTTCGGTCTGATCAACGACGTCACGCTTGTGCTCTTCACGCTCTCGGGTTGGGCCTTTCTGCTATTCCGGGACGACATCGTGCCGCTGCAACAGCGGACCCGGATAGCCGCGGCAGTGGCAGTCGGCGTCACGGTGGCGCTGCTGCTCGTCGCCTATGCGCCGCTGGAGGGTGCGACCAGCTCCGGGCCTCTGCAGGCAGCGGCGGCGCTGCTGCTGCTGCTGGTCTGGGGAGCCTGCGTGGTGGAACCGCTGCTGCGGTTCTGGTCGCTCTCGACCCGGCTGCGCAGGGTTCAGCGATCGCGGCTCCGCGCCCTGGCCGCGGCGTACGGCGGCATCGTGCTTGTGCTGCTGCTGAGTGTCGCCGTCGGCCTGGTCGCCAGCGGGGACCTGGTCTACCGGGCCGCCTATGCCATTGCCGCGGTGATCGTTCCGCTGTTCTACGTGGCGTTTGCTCCGCCTCTGTGGCTGCGGCGGTTCTGGCGGGAGCGTGAGGAGGAGCCGTTTCGCGAGGCGCTTCGGGGGCTGCTGCTCTATTCGGCGGACCGGCAGACGCTGGCCGACCGGGCTGTGGACTGGGCCGCCCGCCTGGTGGGCGCCGACGCCGCGGTGATCGCCAGCGGCGACGGCTCGGTCCTGGCGGTCCACGGCATGGAGGCGCGCCAGGCGGAGCAGATCGTCCGCGCCCTGGAGCAGGGGGAGCGGCCGCAGCGGGACACCATCATCAGGGTGCCGCTGGAATCCGATTACGGCTCGGGCGTGCTGGCGGTGCGGGCGGGTCCCCTGACGCCGCTCTTCGGTGACGACGAGGTGTCCCGCCTCCGGGAGTACGCCACTGCCATCACGACGGCCATGGACCGCGTGATGCTGGTGGAGCAGCTGCGGCGCAGCGCGCAGCTCATCGACCTGGCCTACAACCCCATCTTCACCTGGGAGATCACCTCGGGTGTGATCAC
>JAFAJR010000049.1 GCA_019236085.1 Candidatus Dormiibacterota bacterium | reverse complement strand
ACCGGCTGATGAACTTCGGCTGGAAGGTGCTGCTGCCCCTGGGGCTGCTCAACATCGTCATCACCGGCACCGTGGTGGCGCTGCGGGCATGAGGGAGATGCGGTGATCAAGGAGATCGTGAAGGGCATGGCCTTCACCTTCAAGCAGATGCTCTCGCGTCCTCTGACCGTGCAGTGGCCGGAGGAGCAGAAGCAGGCGGTGCCACGGCACCGCGGCCGGCACATCCTGCACCGCTACGACAACGGTCTTGAGCGCTGCATCGGGTGCGAGCTCTGTGCGGCGGCCTGCCCGGTGGGCTGCATCTACGTGCTCGCAGCGGAGAACGACCCGAAGGCGCCCGTATCGCCCGGCGAACGCTACGCAGAGCGCTACGAGATCAACCTGATGCGCTGCATCTATTGCGGCTACTGCGCCGAGGCGTGTCCCACAGAGGCGATCACCCTCGGCCCGCTGTACGAGCTGGCCGATTACCGTCGTGAGCGAACCATCGTCACCAAGGCGGAGCTGTTGGAATCGTGGCCGCACGGCACGCAGAGCCGCCGGCCTGAGAGTCCCCGGGGCGCGGGCGCCGACCAGACCGGGCGCGAGCTGCGTGACCCCGGAGTGAGCCCGCGCGTGGCCTGGGATGCAGAGGAGGCACTGCTGGCTCCGACCGGTGCGCCGCATCCCGGCGACCTGGGCGTTCCGCCCACGCCACCCAGCGTCATCGAGCCGCCCCGGGATCTGCAGTGACGGTGCTGCTAGGCGCCGCGATGGTGCTTGCCGCCATCGCGGGACTCGGCGTGGTGCTGTCGCGCCAGACGATCTACTCCGCGCTGAGCCTTGTGGCCACCATTGTCATGATCTCGGTGATCTTCCTGCTGCTGAATGCGCAGTTCCTCTTCGCTGTGCAGATCATCATCTACGCCGGGGCGGTCATGGTGCTCTTCGTCTTCATCATCGCGCTGCTCAGCCCTGACGCAGAGGACCGGCCCGCGCTCGATGTGCGATCGGTGATCGGGCTCATCGCCATCGTTGCGATCACTGTCGTCGTCTTTGTCACGGCGCGCAACGGCATCACGTTCAGCGGCAACACGTTCCGCGGTCAGGCGATCGGATCGGCGAGCAACCCCTACCACGCGTTCTCCTACCCAGTGGACGCGGTGAACGCATCGGGCAACGTGCAGAACACGGCGGGCCAGCTGTTCACGACGTTCCTGCTGCCCTTCGAGATCACCTCCCTGCTGCTGCTGGTGGCGGTCATCGGCGCGGTGTACCTCACCCGCAGGGGAGCGCAGAGCCGGTGATCAACAGCCAGATCTTCCCGTACCTGCTGGCGCTGTCGGCGTTCCTGTTCACAGTCGGCGCCACCGGGGTGCTGGTGCGGCGCAATCCGCTGGTGGTGTTCATGTGCATCGAGCTGATGCTCAACGCCGCCAACGTGGCCCTGGTTGCGTTCGGCCGCTTCCTCAACAGCGAGGAGGGCCAGATCTTCGCCTTCATGGTGATCGTGGTCGCCGCCGCTGAGGTGGTGGTGGGCCTGGCGCTTATCACGCAGGTGTTCCGCCTCGGGCGTGAGCTGGACGTCGACGAGCTCAGTGAGCTGAGCGAGGAGACAGACCTGGTGACGCAGCAATGAGCGTCGACCTCGCCTCCTGGCTCGTCATCCTGGTGCTGCTGCTGCCGCTGGGCGGCGCGGTGCTCAACGCGCTGCTGGGCCCGCGGCTGGGACGCGGCTTCGTGAACATCGTCGGCCCGCTCTCGATATTTGCCGCATTCGTCGTGTCGTGCGTGGTACTGGGCAACGTGATCGGCGCGCCGGCGGGGCACAGCTCGACGTCGGTCCGTCTCTTCCAGTGGCTGTCACTGGGCAACGGCAACCTCAGCGTGGGCATGGACTTCACGCTGGACCCGCTCTCGGCGCTGATGCTCATGGTCATCACGGGTGTCGGCTTCCTGATCCATGTGTACAGCGTCGGCTACATGGAGCACGACCCCGGCATTGCCCGGTTCTTCTCCTACATGAACTTCTTCATCTTCTCGATGCTCACCCTCGTGCTCGCGGCCGATCTCGTGATCCTCATCATCGGCTGGGCGCTGGTCGCGCTGAGCAGCTACCTGCTGATCGGCTTCTGGTACGAGCGTGCCAGCGCCGTGCTGGCGGCGCGAAAGGCGTTCATCACGCAGGTGATCGGCGACGTGGCGATGGTCATCGCCGCGTTCCTCATCTTCCTCAACGCGCACACAACGAGTCTGCCCAACATCTTTGCGCGTACCCAGGCGTTCCCCGCCGGCGGCATTCTCGTCACCGGTATCTGCGCGCTGCTCGCCATCGGTGCCTTCGCCAAGAGCGCGCAGTTTCCGCTGCACACGTGGCTGCCCGACGCCATGGAGGGCCCGACCCCGGTCTC
>JAFAJR010000048.1 GCA_019236085.1 Candidatus Dormiibacterota bacterium | reverse complement strand
CCAGCGATCCCAGGAAGAACCAGTTGCGGGACCGCACGATGTCGAAGCGCCCCTTCGGCGGGTGCTGCTCGTACTCCTCGTGGATCTCGGTGTAGGCGCGGGGATTGCGGCCGATGCGCCAGCGCAGCGCGGCGGCAAACAGTGATCGCGTCACCGTGATCGCGGTGAAGAAGGACACCAGGACGCCGATGCCCAGCGTGATGGCGAAGCCCTGCACCACGCTGAAGCCGAGGAAGCCCAGCACCAGGCAGGCGATGATGGTCGAGATGTTGCTGTCACGAATGGCAGGAAACGCGCGCCGGAAGCCGGTCTCCACAGCCAGTGGCACGCTGCGCCCATGGCGCAACTCGTCGCGCGTTCGTTCGAAGATGAGCACGTTGGCGTCCACCGCCATGCCGACACTCAGCACGAAGCCCGCCAGTCCGGCGAGGCTGAGCGTGACCGGGAACAGCTTGAAGACGGCGTACACCACCGTCGCGTAGACGAGCAGCGCGGCGCATGCCAGCAGCCCGGGAAACCGGTAGTAGCCGATCATGAACAGGATCACGATCACCAGCCCGACTGCACCGGCGATCAGGCTCGCGGTCACCGTCTGCGAACCCAGCGTGGCGCTGACGCTGTTGGACGCCACCACGCCGATCTGAGCCGGGAGCGCGCCTGCGCTGATCTGGTTGGCCAGCGTCTGCGCCGAATCTGACGTGAAGCTGCCCGTGATCTGCGTGTTGTTGCTCTGCCCGCCCTGCTGCACCGTCGGGGCGGTGATCACCAGGTTGTCGAGGAAGATTGCGATCTGCGCCTGCGGTGACGACGGGTTGCTCGTGTAGACGTTGTAGGCGGCCTGGGTGATCTTGGCCCACTCTTCGGCGCCATGGGAGTTGAAGTTGATGTCGACGGCTATCTGCCCGTTGGTGGAGTCGGTGCCCACCGTTGCGGACGTGACGTCGGTGGCGTCGATGTTGTTGTCGAACTTCCAGTGGTACCCGGGCGGGTAGTAGAGCTGGTTGTTGAACTGGCACTGCGCGAACTTCGCCGGGTCCGTGCTGTCGCAGTTGGGGTCGTACAGGTTCTGCTGATCGCCGATGAAGGCGCTGGTCGCGGCGTCGGGGTGCGCCAGCAGCTGCAGCGTCTGTTGCTGGCTGCAACCACCCGAGGAGCTGCAGCCGGGCGGCGCGCCCGCAACCGGGGTCGCGAAATGCAGCCGGGCGGTGGTGCCGACCGTGGCGCGCGCCTGCTCGTCGGTCACGCCGGGGAGCTGCACCAGGATCTGGTCGGTGCCATCGGGCTGCACCACCGCCTCGGACACGCCGAGCTGGTTGACGCGCTGGTTGAGGACTGTGACAGTGGCCGCCTGGACTGAGGGGAGGTCCTCGCCAGGCGCCAGCCCCTGGCGGCAGCCAGCGCCGGGCGGGTCGTTCGGGCCCTTGCAGATGGCGATCGTGAGCTCGGTGCCGCCCTTGAGGTCGAGGCCCAGTGGCGGCGTCCAGCCGGAGCGCCCGAAGACGCTTCCGGGATAGAGAGCGAAGAAGAACGCCGCCAGCACGACGACGGCGATGAAGATGATGCGGAAGCGGGTGAGCCTGAACACGGCTGGACGAGTTTAGCCGGGCTCCGCGACGCCTCCGGCGTCAGCGAGCGCTGCCGCCGTCCGCCGGAACGCCGCGAACCGCCGCTCCTGGATGGCGTCGCGGGCCTGGTCCATGAGCCGTCCCAGGTGCGTGAGGTTGTGCAGGCTCACCAGACGGTGGGCCAGGATCTCCCCGCTCTTGAAGAGGTGGCGGAGGTAGGCGCGGCTGAATCGCGAGCACGCAGCGCAGGCGCAGGTCGGGTCGATAGGGCTGAGGTCGTCCTGCGCAGCGGCGCCGCGAAGCGACAGGTGACCCGACGGCGTCAATGCGGTGCCGTTGCGCGCCAGCCGCGTCGGCACCACACAGTCGAACATGTCGACGCCGAGCCCGATCATGGTGAGCAGCTCGCGGTCAGTGCCAAGGCCCATGAAGTAGCGTGGCCGCTCCGGCGGCAGCGCCGAGAGGCTGGCCGCTGTCATCTCCTCCATCAACGGCAGCGGCTCTCCCACAGACAGGCCGCAGACCGCGTTGCCGTCGAAGTCCAGCGTCGCGATCTGCTGCGCCGAGTGGTGGCGGAGCTCGGCGTCGAAGCCACCCTTCGCGATGCCGAACAGCAGGCGGCCGCCGCCAGGGTGAACGCTGCGGCACCGCTCGGCCCACGCGGCGGTGCGCCGCGCAGCGTCCTCGACCGCCTGCATGGAAGCCCCGAAGGGAACAGGGTGGTCGAGGCACATGATCACGTCCGACCCCAGACGATGCTGGATGCCCACCGCGTCTTCCGGGGTGACCCGCAGCCGCGAGCCGTCGTACGGCGACACGAAGACAGCACCACCATCGTCGACTGACGTCACGTTGCGCAGGCTCACCAGCTGATAGCCGCCGCTGTCGCTGAGGATCGCGCGGTCCCAGCCCATGAAGCTGTGCAACCCGCCGGCGCGCTCAATCAGCTCGACACCGGGACGCAGCGCCAGGTGGTACGCGTTGCACAGCAGGATGTCAGCTCCGCTGGCACGCACCTCCGAAGGGTCGAGCGCCTTCACTGTGGCGTGCGTCCCCACTGGCATGAACGCCGGTGTGCGCACCGGTCCGTGCAATGTGGTGAGCTCGCCCGTCCGGGCCGCGCCGTCGCTTGCCTGGATGCGAAACGCGCTCATGCGTCGCGGCGCCAGCACAGCATGCAGTCGCCGAACGAGAGAAAGCGGTAGCCGTGAACGAGCGCATGGTCGTACGCCATCCGCCACCGGTCGGCACCGACGAATGCAGCGAGCAGCGCCAGCAGCGAGGAGCGTGGCTGGTGGAAGTTGGTGAGCAGACCGTCGACCACGCGGAAGCGAAACCCCGGGGTGATGTACAGCGACGTGTCGTGCGAGCCGGCCCACAGCGCCCCGGTGGCCGTGGTGTGCGACTCCAGCGTCCGCACCACGGTGGTGCCCACCGCGATGACACGCCCACCCTGTCGACGCGTCACGTCCACGGCGTCGGCGGTCTTCTGGCTGACTGTGCAGCGCTCCTGATGCATCACGTGGGCGTCGAGAGTTGTTGCCCGTATCGGCACGAACGTTGCGAGGCCGACCTCGAGCTGCACGGCCGTCCACGCGACGCCACGTTCGCGCAGCGAGCTGATGGCCCGCTCTGTGAAGTGCAGTCCGGCGGTGGGGGCGGCAGCCGACTCGGCTTTCCCATCCGCGTACACCGTCTGGTAGCGACCGGGGTCGTCGAGTCGCGTGCGGATGTAGGGCGGCAGCGGCGCCGTGCCGGCTGTGTCGATCGCACCTTCGACATCGCCGTCAGTTGCTTCGAAGCGCACCACCCTGGCGCCGGGATGCTCGTCGCTGACGCCGGCGATGTGAGCGCGCATGGCGTCACCGATGTGCAGCGTCACGCCGGGATTCGCGCGCCTGGCCGGCTTCGCCAGGCACAGGTATGTGGACTCGTCGA
>JAFAJR010000278.1 GCA_019236085.1 Candidatus Dormiibacterota bacterium | reverse complement strand
AGTTCGGCCGGCGCACACTGGTGATGGGGGTGCTCAACGTGACACCGGACTCATTTTCCGGCGACGGTGTGGGCGACGATGTCACCGCCGCGGTGTCACGCGCCGTTCGGTTACAGGAGGAAGGCGCCGACGTCATCGATGTCGGCGCTGAGAGCACCCGGCCCAACAGCGCGCCGGTGGATGCGGCGGAGGAGTTGCGCCGCCTGCTGCCAGTGCTTCGCGCTCTCCAGGGACGGATCACCGTGCCGCTCAGCGTTGACACCCGCAAGGCCGAGGTGGCGGCAGCGGCATTGGATGAAGGAGCCGCGATCCTCAACGATGTCTGGGGCCTGCGCGCCGAGCCCGCCATCGCACGGGTCGCCGCCGCGCACCCGGACTGCGGCGTGGTCGTGATGCACAACCAGCGCGGCACCGGCTACGAGGACCTGATGGCCGACGTCAGCCGGGCGCTGCGGGAGAGCGTCACTGTTGCCGTCGAAGCGGGGATCCCGGCGTCGCAGGTGATCTGCGACCCCGGCTTCGGGTTCGCCAAGACGCCGGCGCAGAACCTCGAGGTCCTCCGCCGTCTCGGCGAGCTGCGCTCCCTGGGGCGACCGCTTCTGGTTGGGCTGTCACGCAAGTCGACCCTCGGGGCGCTGCTGGGTGGCGCCGCGCCTCAAGACCGGGTGGAGGCGGGCATCGCCGCGGCCACGCTGGCGGTGGCAGCAGGCGCCCACATGGTCCGCACCCATGATGTCGCGCCGACCGTCAGCTCGCTGAAGCTGACCGACGCGGTTGTCCGGGAGATCCCATCCGCCATTCGGGATCTGCCGGCACCCGGCCCTACCGGGTGAGCTCGACCGACGTCGCCTGGGTTGCCATCGGCAGCAACCTCGGCCGGCGCGGCCTGGCCCTGGCCCGGCTCAGGGAGGCGCTGACTGCCGACGGCGTCCGCATCGAGCGGGTCTCCAGCGAGATCCTCACGCGACCCTTCGGGGTCGCGGCGCAGCCGGACTTCCACAACCAGCTGCTGGTGCTGCGGTCGCCGGTGCCGTGGACCCCGCAGCACTGGCTCGACCACGCCAAGGGGGCTGAGGCGGCCGCGGGCCGGCGGCAGACCTATCACTGGGGCCCTCGGGTGGCCGACGCCGACATCATCCTGCTCGGAGTGCACGGCGAGATTCGTGTGGACGAACCCGGGCTGACCGTCCCGCACCCCGGGCTGCACGAACGGCCGTATCTTCGACGTCTGCTCGACGAGCTCGGCGCAAAGGAGGCGGAGCACCCGTCGCAGCGACGATAGGGTCGTGTCTCCGAGCGAGCCGCACAATGTGTCTGGGGCGGCGAGCGAGGAGCAGATCCCGTGTCGCCAGACCGGGTGCCGCTCCTCTCCGCTGTCGTTAGATAGGCAGGCGGTCCGCGAGCTGCGGCACGAGACGCAAGGCGGTGTCGATCTGCCGGGCTATCGCCGTGAGATCGGGCTTCTTGTCGAAGTCGAGAAACCACGAGTGCTCGGCTGTGAACTTCTCGACCAGCGTGGTCGTCCCCAGCACCGCAACACCCACGTGCACGCTGGGCCGGTCCTCGTCGGGAAACGCTTTGGCCACAAGCGTCTGCACCGTGTCCACCCAGCCGCGCACCTCATCCAGCTCGTGCAGCTCGTAGCCGCCGTCGCCAAGCACGAATTCGGCTTCGACATCGACGAACGGTTGCGGCGTCAGCTGCTGGTGCGGGCAGTCCTGCGCCTCCTCATCGTCGTGGTACAGCTCGCAGTCCGCACCGGGGCCATAGGCCGAGATGAAGGTGAGCAGCGCGTCCCAGGTGAAGCTCAGGTGCACGTGGTACCGCGACGGCGGGTCGTTGTCGAGCCGGATGGTGCACTCGAACCGCCGCTCTCCCAGGCCTGGTTCGACGTGGTGACGCACATCCTCGATGCTCAGCCCCACCGAGTCCACCGCCTCCAGCAGGTCGGAGGCGAACTCTTCGTACGAGGGGAAGGACGGACGGTCGGCGACGGGCTCGGGGTCGGGCCGGCCCGGACCGGAAAGCGCCATGCTCAGCGACCCCCGTGCCCGGCTGGACGCCGGCTCACCAGCGGCCGGCCCGGAGCTGGCGCAATGCGAGGCCGAGGAGGTTGACGGCGAGCACCGCAACGAAGGCGAGCGCGATGGCGATCACCAGCGGCAGCTCCACGTCGGGCGTCGAGTAGGTGTAGACGGCAAGCACCGCGGCGGCGAACAGACCCAGCGCGATCAACGACAGCCCCAGCACCGTGATCGCTGCCAGGGGATCGCGGCGCGGCTGGGGCTGTACGGCGGACGGTTCCCCGCTGTCGAGACCCCGGGGTCGCAGCATAGGAGGAGTGCCCACGAGGCGAGTCTATGGCTTCACCGCGGCGAACCGATACCCGATGCTCGGCACCGCCAGGATGTACTGCGGATGGGTGGGGTCGGCCTCGATCTTGCGCCTGAGGTTGCGCACATGGACGTCGATGACGCGTGTCTCGATCGGCCGCGCCATCCCCCACACGGAGTTGAAGATGCGCTCACGTGACAGCGCCTTGCCCGCATTGGTGGCCAGGTAGGCCAGCAGGTCGAACTCGGTGTGGGTGAGCGTGACGATGCGCTCGCCGCGAAGCACCCTCCGCTCCGGCAGGTCGATGGTGAGGTCGCGGAACACCAGGCGGCCGTTCTCCGCCTCGCCCTCGGGACTCGGCTCGCGAGCCTTGCGCAGGTGGGCCCCGATGCGCGCCAGGAGCTCCCGCGGCCTGAAGGGCTTCTGGATGTAATCGTCAGCGCCGATCTCCAGCCCCAGGACGACGTCGATCTCCTCGTTGCGGGCGCTGAGGATGAGCACCGGCACACGGTGACCGGCTCGGCGGACCTCGCGGCAGACGTCGAATCCGCTGAGGTCCGGCAGCATGAGGTCCAGCAGCACGAGATCGGGGTGGAACGTCTCGATCCGGTCGAGCACCGGCGCGCCGCGTTCCTCCTCCTGCACCGCGAAGCCTGCGCTTTCGCAGGTCAGCCGCACCGCCTTCCTGATGAGGGGGTCGTCGTCGACGACGAGCACCCTCGCCTGTTGACCGTCAACCACCGGAACGCGATTGTAGTTGGCCGGGTTCGCACCCGTGAAGGGATTGCTACTATAGCCATCGATTCCTGCTGTGGCCGGCTGTGAGCGGCACCGGCTGCACCGATGACTCGAGGGCGAATCGACGTGCAAACCCAGGGAACTCTCCGCGACGGCGGACTCGCCACGCTGCTGCAGACGATGCAAAGCGAACGCGCCACCGGCACGCTGCTGCTGCAGCGAAACGGCGAGGCCGCGTCGCTCTACTTCCTCTTCGGGCACCTCTTCCACGCCAGCGGACCGCAGGGTCAGGGCGAGGACGTGGTGGTGGAGGCCCTCGGCTGGAACGACGGCGACTACCAGTTCGACCCACGGGCCAAGCTCCCGGCAGAGGAGACGATCAAGTCGTCGCCGTCCGAGCTGATCGCCGCGGCGGTTAGCCGTGGCGAGACGGCGCCGGAGGCAGAGCCGGCAGCAGCAGCCCCCGCAGAGGAGCCTGCCCCTGCCTGGACGGACCACGAGTACGCGGCAGAGCCGCAGCCGGTGGCCGCAGGCATCTCGCCCGCCGACCTGGCGTACACCCCGCCGACGCCGGTGCCGGTGGCCGCCGCCCCGTCATATGCGGCACCTGCCGACTCCGGCCTCGCCTCCTGGGCCGCGACCCAGGGCGACGCCGCGCCCTCCGAACCCGGCCCGTACACAGCGCCGGCGCCGCAGAACAACTCGGGCGGACCTCGGGCTCCGCTGGGAGCGCCCGGTGGGGAACTGGTGGACGTCCTCTACCCGTTCCCGGCAGGCCGGGCGCACTACGAGGGACTCAAGTCTGCTTTCGTCGACTTCCCTCGCCTGCTGCGCACCCTGCGCTCGGACCGCCACACCGGCTACGTGCGGCTGAGCGGCACCGGGTACCTCTGCGTGCTGCTGCTGCACGAGGGTCAGGTGCTGGAAGCGGTGAACAGCAACGGCTCGGTGTCGCGCGGTGAGACCGCTTTCATCCAGATCCGGCGGCACATGGACAGCGGCGACGGCCTCCTCGACGTCATCGAGCTGGACCGAGACATCGTGCTCGCCGTGGCCAGGCTCTTCTCGGCGCCGTACCTGTACACGGGCCTCCTCGGCCGCTTCGTCAACCTCGACGCCCTGCTGGAATACCTCGCCGAAGAGAAGGTGGACGGCTCGGTGCTGGTGCAGGCGCCGGCCGAGACGGGCGTGATCCTCCTGGGCGGCGGCAGCATCCTGGGCGCCTTCACCGAGTCGAAGCGCACGCTCGAAAAATCAACGGCGGCGGTGGCCTCGTTGGCGACCGACCGTTCGTCACGCATCGAGGTCAAGGGCGGCTCGGGCAGCGTCACACCCATCGACGTCGACGCGGCGCTGAACAAGCCCTACTGAGTCACGGCCGCGTGCGGGGCGTCGTCGGGCGCCGGCTCGCAACCCTGGTTGGGGCAGGCCTGCTGTCAGCCGGGCTGACCGGCTGCTTCACCAGCCCGCCCCAGATCATCTCGCTGCAGCCGAGCCGGGGCTCGGTCGGCGTTCCCGCCGATGCGCCGATCGTGGTCGCCTTCGACCGGGCCGTCGTGCCCCAGTCGGTGAGCGGCCGCTTTCAGGTATCGCCGCCGATCAACGGCTGCAACATCGCCAGTGCTTTCGGCGCCCCGCAGGGCGCGCCGTGCCGCGTCGTATGGAACGCCGGCAACACCGGCTTCAGCTTCCTGCACCCGGGGGCCGAGCTGCAGAACAGCCAGCAGTACACATTCACGCTGCTGGGCGGCTTC
>JAFAJR010000161.1 GCA_019236085.1 Candidatus Dormiibacterota bacterium | reverse complement strand
GCCGCCGCCTCCACCGCCTCCACCGCCTCCACCGCCGCCACCGAACGGGGTCCTCACGTATCCGTTACGAATCGAAGGCCAGCTGGATCAGGGCATCAGCCGCTGGCTCTGGCTGGTGAAGTGGATCCTGCTCGTCCCGCACTACATCGTGTTGGCTTTTTTGATCGCTGCGGCGTTGATCCTGACCGTGTTCGCGTTCTTTGCGATTCTCGTCACCGGGCGGTATCCGGGGTCACTCTTCGACTTCAATGTTGCGGTGTTGCGCTGGTGGTGGCGGGTCAGCTACTACGGCTACAGCGCGCTTGGCACGGACCGCTATCCGCCGTTCAGCTTCGACGTCGACACGGATTATCCGGCGACGCTCGACGTGCCATACCCCGAGCGGCTGTCGCGAGGCTTGGTGCTCATCAAGTGGTGGCTGCTGGCGATCCCGCAGTACATCATCGTAGGGATCCTCATCGGTGGCGGCGGCTTCATCGGTCTGGTCAGCGTTCTCGTGCTCGTCGCCGCGGTCGTGCTGCTGTTCACGGGCCGGTACCCACGCGAGATCTTCGATCTGGTCATGGGCTTCAACCGCTGGATCTTCCGCGTCGCGGTATACGCCCTGCTCATGCGGGACGAGTACCCGCCGTTCCGGCTTGACACCGGCGGTGCGGAGCCGACGGCGGCGCCACCTCCTGCCCCGGCCCCGCCAAGCCCGCTCTCCCACCCGCGGCCGCTGGGTGCCTGACATTGAACGCGTTGCACGTCAATCCCACACGATGAGCTTGTGTGGCAAGTGAAAGGCAGATGTGAGGAGACAATTAGATGCAAACCATCAAGGCGGCAGCGGCGGACTTCCTGACGCACAACCGAGTCGCGGTCACCGGGGTATCCCGCAAGTCGCAAGGACACGGCGCCAACGTCGTGTACCAGCGCCTGCGGCAGCGCGGGTACGACGTGTTCGCGGTCAATCCGAACGCCGACAAGGTGGAAGGAGACACCTGCTACCCAGACCTCAGGTCGATACCAGGTGGAGTCGATTGGGTCGTCATCGGCACCAAGCCGGAGAGCGCCGACGCCGCAATGCACGAGTGCGCCGACTTGGGCATCAAGCAGGTGTGGATGCATCGCGGCCCCGGTGCTGGGAGCGTGTCGACCCCGGCCACCGTCTATGGCCGTGAGCACGGCATCACCGTGATCGCCGGCGGATGCCCTTGCATGTTCGATCCGACGGCTGATCCGGGACATAAGGCAATGCGGTTCGTCTTCACACTGATGGGGAACGTGCCGAGGCAAGTGTGACGAGCGCGACCTGAGGTATGGGTGACCTGAACAAGCTGGGCGTGCCTAATACGGGACACCGCCACGAACCCGGCCTCAAAATGGAACGCGCAGCGCCCGCTCAGTCCCAGCTCTGCGAGTCGCTGCCCGGGTGCCGCTTGGCCATGAACGCGGCCACCTGCGTGCGGCGCAGCAGTCCCAGTTTCAGGAGAATGTTGCTGACGTAGTTCTTCACCGTCTTCTCGGCGAGGTGAAGACGCTCGCCGATCTCGCGGTTGGTGAGTCCCTCCGCTACGAGGTCGATGATCTTGTGTTCCTGTGCAGTCAGCTCCGCCAGATCGCCGGGCTCGCCGGGGTCGTGCGTACCACGGATCCGGGCCATCACCCGCGCCGTAACCGAGGGGTCGAGCAGCGACTGACCCGCCGCCACCTTGTGGATGCCGTCGAGCAAATCGTTGCCCCTGATCTGCTTGAGCACGTACCCGGAGGCGCCTGCCATGATGGCGCTGAACAGCGCCTCATCATCGGCGAACGAGGTGAGGATGAGGACCTTGGTCGCCTCGCGCTGCGCCCGGATGTCGCGGCATCCCTCGATGCCCGACCTGCCTGGCATGCGCACGTCCATCACCACGACGTCTGGTTTGAGCTCGGCGGCGGCCTCCACGGCTTCGTCGGCGGTCGCGGCTTCCCCCACCACCTCGATCGTGAGATCCGACTCGAGCAGGCCCTTGAGACCGCGCCGGACCAGTTCGTGGTCGTCGCAGAGGAGCACCCGGATCATGCCGCGTGTTCCTCGTGCTCGTGCTCGTGGGGAAGGATGACCACCGGGCAGGGGGCGTGCAGTGCCAGCGCGTGGCTCACGCTGCCCAGGAACATGCCGCGCAAGTAGCCCCGGCCGCGGCTGCCGACCACGATCAGGTCGATTGACCGTTCCCTAGCCAGCCGGCTCAACACGTCCTCGGGCTGACCCTCCTCGACGTGGGTGGTCACGGTGAGTCCGGCAGTTCGCAGCGGCGCGGTCCAGGCGCCGTCGAGACCACGCTGCAGTTCGTCGCGCCACCGCTGCCAGAAGTCGTCGCTCAGTCCCATGGCTCCATATGCTGCGGATGGTTCAAGGTTGTACGCCGCCGCAGCGACCACCTCGAGACCGTGCAGGTCCTTCGCCAGCTCCGCCACCCACGCGACCGCCCGAAGCGACTCGGCCGAGCCGTCGACACCGACCAAGATCCGACGCATCCGCGACTCCTTCATTTAACTGGGTGCTCGGCGGCTAGGGTGCCGACCGGTGACCCGGTCTCACCAGGGGCCTTTGTCACACGATCCGATGCCGTTGCGCCCTGGTGCCGGCCAAGCAGGTGCGCCAGGATCAGCGTGTGTTGATCCAGGATTTCGTGCAGGTCGACTGCCCCTGCAGCCAGGTGTGCTCCGCCATCGAGGCCGATCCCCGAGCGTTGCTTGCTGCGATCGCCGACGCCGCATACCGCGAGGGTGAGCAGCTCTGCCTCACGCTCACGCCCTCACTCAGCCACAAGAGCGTCGGGAAGCAAGTGCAGGTGGACGTGAGCCATGCGTACCGTCTCGGCGACCGCTTGATCCTCCCCATTCAGTGGTGGGCGACCGGCGCGCCGGCGCTGTTCCCGCGCCTTGAGGGGGACATCGAGGTGGCGCCGCTCGGGCCCGAGCGCACCGAGATCACGCTGATGGGACGGTATGACCCACCGCTCGCGGTTTTGGGCCGGCAGCTCGACCGGCTGCTGTTGCATCGAGTTGCCGAGGCCTGCGTGCGCTCGTTTCTCACCCGCCTCGGCGCGTCTGTCGGATGCGCCGTGAAGCCGATGCTGGCGACTGGACGAGCCAATGACTGACGGCGGCGCATTCCCGAGAGTTGACGTCAGCGCGCGCCCGCGCCGGGCTCGCGAGGCACCCGCAGCACGGCAACTGTGCCGCGCTCTTCGGCGGGGCGGATGCTGAAGTCGCCGCCTAGTGCCCGCGCCCGCTGCCGGAGGTTGTTCAGGCCCTGACCGCCCTCGCGCTCGCCGTTGTATCCGAATCATACGTCGACCACCGAGAGCGTCA
>JAFAJR010000044.1 GCA_019236085.1 Candidatus Dormiibacterota bacterium | reverse complement strand
CGCGAAACACCTCCAGGACAGGAGCCGGCGGCCGCGGCAGCCGCTCACCGAGCAGCGCCGCCATGTCGTAGGCGTTGACCACCGCGTAGTTGCGAGCGTTGTTGTTCATCAACACGTGCACCGGCACTTCCTGTTCACTAGCCGCCGTCAGCGCCGGCACCCATTCGTCGAGCTCTTTCGGCGAATAGAGGTAGTCGAAACGCGTTGCGCTGGTGGGCCCGTTGACGTACCAGGTCTTGCGGTTGCGGCCATGAAAACGCGCGATGCACAACCGCTGCGAGGTGATCGCAAGGTGCGGCGGCGCCGTGGCGCTGCCGATCTGCGGGGCGTCGACGGCGACGTACACGGCGTCGAGCTCGCGCAGTAGCTCCTCTGTCTCGGGCCAGGCACCGTGGTCGAACCAGGAGCGATGCCGGAACTCGACGGCGATGATGTCGTCGGGGTGGCGTTCGCGAGCATCCAGCAGGAGCGAACGTGCGTCGGGCCGGTTGGTGAACCAGGGCGGAAACTGGTAGTGGACCGCCACCAGCTTGCCGCTCTCACGCAGTGGCTCCAGCGCCGACATGAAGTCGCGCACCTCGTCACCGGTGGGAGGCCGCGGTACCCGGTTCTCCCGCTCGTGACCGGTGAGGCTGCGAAAGGCCTTGACGTTGAAGCGAAAACCGGGGGGTGTGCGCTCCACCCACCCGGAGACGACAGCCGGTTTGGGGATGCCGTAGAAGGTGGTGTCCACCTCCACGATGGGAAAGTGCCGGGCGTAATAGGTGAGCTTGTCGCGCTGCCGCCGGCCGTGCTCCAGATCCTCCGGGTAGAAGTCCTTGTGGTCCACCCAGTTGGTGGTGCCGACCAGGATCGGCGCGGTCACGCCGTCACCGTCGTCACTCCGCCGCACGGACAGTAACGGACATGTAACCGGACGTTGAAGGCGCCGTATACGGAAGGGCCATACGATCGGGCTTCCTTGAACACGACAGACTGGGGGGAGCCGGTCCCCCGGCCGGCACGGCTCGGTTCTGGGTGGCGGCCCACACCGGTGCAGCGGCTCTGGATCGCGAGCGGCGGGCTGACCATCGCTGCGTGCGCGGTGTGGCTTCGCGACGCCGCGGCGTTTCCCGTGGCTGGGAGACCGCAGCTTCCCTGGTTGATTCTCGTCCCGATGTTCTTCGCGACGGAGCGGTGGCCGCTGACGGTGAACCTCCGCCGCGGCGTCCCCTCGCTGGGGATGTCGTGCGCGCCGCTGACGATCGGGCTGTTCCTCTGTCCGCCTGCCGGCGTGCTGCTGTCCTTCCTGGCGGGCTCGCTGCTGGCTGCCGCCTCGCACCGGCCGCTCCGCCTCGGCCAGACAGCGTTCTCGATGTCGCAGTTCGCGCTTCTGGCAGGGCTGGCGGTGGTGGTGTTCCACGCACTGGCCCCATCGGACGTGCAGCCCGGGTGGGCCGGATGGGGTGCCGCGGCGGTGGCGATCTCCGTGGTCGTGGCCGGCAATCTTTTCGCCCTCACCCTGGTGGCCTTGCAGGAGACGCGGCCGACGGCGCGCGAGCTGTGGGGCCAAGTGGTGTACGCGCTGGCCGGCGCGGTGGCCTCCACCTGCTTCGGGCTCATCACGGTGTCCATGGTGATGCACCAGCCGGAAGGCCTGGTGCTGCTGGGCCTTGCAGCGCTGGCGTTCCTCGTGGTGTATCGCGCCTACGTCGCAGAGCGGCAGGACCGCCTTGCGCTGGAGTTCCTCCACGGCGCCGGGGAGTCACTGGGCAAGCGCGAGCTCGAGTCGGCGATCGTGCAATTGCTGCAGCGAGCTCGCACCATGTTCAGCGCGGAGATGGCGCAGCTCACCATCTTCCCCTCGACGCCAGGGGAGAAGGCTTTCCGCACCACGGTGCGCACCGGAGTGCCCGACCAGGTGATGGAACCGCTGGAGCTGAACCACCTCGACGACATCCTCGAAGCCGAGACCGACGGCGTCATCGTCGACCGCCTCAAGTCGTCGACCATCACTGCCGAGATGCTTGCGCGGCGCGGCATCCATGAGGCGATGGTCGCGCTGCTGCGCGGCGAATCGCGGCTGCTCGGCAGCCTGC
Source organism: Candidatus Dormiibacterota bacterium (assembly GCA_019236085.1). Classification (GTDB taxonomy): domain Bacteria; phylum Chloroflexota; class Dormibacteria; order Aeolococcales; family Aeolococcaceae; genus JAFAJR01. The sequence goes on along the minus strand of JAFAJR010000044.1, from coordinate 586 downwards.
TGGTGGGCGGCCATGTCGACTCACGGACGTTTGATGCTCGTGACCTGCAGCTGTTCCGCACACTCGCGATTCAGACCAGCACGACATTGGAGAACGGGCGCCTGGAGCGGTCCATCGCGCGCCTCACCGAGCTGCAGGAGAAGCTGACCCATCAGGCGTTCCACGACTCGCTCACCGACCTCGCCAACCGCACGCTGTTCGGCGACCGCATCGACCACGCGCTGCAGCGCAGCGTGCGCATCGGCCGTTCCATCGCCGTGCTGTTCATCGATGTCGACGACTTCAAGGGTGTGAACGACACGCTCGGTCATGCTGCAGGCGACTCGCTGTTGGTGGGCATCGCGGAGAGGCTTCGGGCTTCGCTGCGCCGTCCTGACACCGCCGCTCGCCTGGGCGGTGACGAGTTCGCCGTGCTGATCGAGGACCTCGAAGACACGGCGGAGGCGGAGATCATCGCGCGGCGCATCTTCGACTCGTTGCGTGCACCGTTCGAGGTGATGGGACACACGGTCAACGTGCGCGTTTCGATCGGACTTGCGATATCGCAGGGCGGTGGGGACAACGCCAGCAACCTGATGCGGCACGC
>JAFAJR010000342.1 GCA_019236085.1 Candidatus Dormiibacterota bacterium | reverse complement strand
TGACATGGGTCGGCCTGCCGTTGTACATGCGTATCGAGGTGGGAGCAGCCTGTCCCCCTCCGGGGATGACCACGCCCCCGGGGAATGCGCTCACCGCCGGGGGGAAGGTCGCAGCCGCCTGCGTGCTCGATCCGCCCTGGGGCGAGCCGGGTGTTGCAGGCTGCGTGGCCAGGAAGCCGAGAAACGCCGCCACCGCCGCCACGATGAGCAGCTGCACGGCGGTGCGAAGAGTCGGACGCCGGACGGCAGCGGTCGCCACGGGGCAATCATCGCGCGACGAGCTGTGTGATGCACCCGAGACGTTTGCCGAACGCTGACCGTTCCTTAACCACACTGCCCGTAGGCTCGAGGCATGGCACGCGCCGCGCCGGCAGGGCAACGGCGACTTCGCGCCGTGGACGGAGGGGGGAGCGGCGCCGTCCTGCGCTCCCGGGGCTTCAGCCGGGTGGGCATCGTGGCCCACGCCGCGCTGGCGATCCAGCGGCCGGGTGGCGCGCCCGACCATGCCTCGCTGCTGGCGGCGCTGCGCTCGGGGGTTGACGCCATCGAGGTCGACCTCTGTGTGACGCGCGACCAGCACCTCGTGCTGCGCCACGACGTCAAGCTCGAGGACGGCCGCCTCGTCGATGCGCTGCGCCGGCGTGAGGTCGAACGCTTGGAGGGTGAGCTGCTCACCTTGGACGACGCTGTCGAGGCCGTCGCCTGGCGCTCGCCGCTCATCATCGATGTCAAGTCGGCGGGATGCGCCGGGCCGCTCGGCGAGTGGCTGGCGCGGCATCCGCATACCCGGTGTGTGGTGTGCTCGGACGATGTGTCCCTGCTCTGGCGTCTGAGACGCAGCGCCGCAGGCCTCATTGATGCAGACCTTTCCGCGGGTCGGCTCGGATCCTTACGAGCGCGTGCTCCGGGTTTTGGCGGGACTTGCCGCTCACCGGGGCACGGACGCTCTGCGCACCGTTCGGGACCTCACCGGTGCGCTGGGACGCGCTGTCGTGAGCCCGCGGTCTTCACTGCCGCACTTCAGCGGCCTGCCCTGGCGTCATCGCGTTCCCGGCTTTCTGCACGAGGTGCGTCACGGCATCGGAGCGAGCGGCGTCACCGTCCATCACTCGCTGATCTCGCCGCAACTGTGCGCCACGGCGCACATGCTGGATCTGCGCGTGGTGGCATGGACCGTCAATGATCCTTCAACCGCGAAGCGCGTGACCGATTGCGGGGTCGATCTCATCACCACTGACAGCGTGGCGATTGTGCGTGAGGCGATCGCTGCGTCCTTCAGCATCTGACCGCGACCGTCCGCCGGGCGACCGCTGCGACAGCCGACAGTGTTCCTCGTGGACGGCATCAGCGACAGGCCGTGGTCCGGCATCACCAAGGCCGCGTATGGCACCGCTGACGCGTACTGCGCCGCGTGCGTCATCGACGAGAACCAGCCCGGTGCGCCGAAGGCCAAGGATCGCTGCAAGCTTCCGGTGTATGAGCCACCGTCGATGGGCGGTCTGCTGAACCGGCGTGGTGTGCGTGCGGCGGCGGCGCGGTTGGTGCGAACCAAGGGCGGCGTGGAGGCGCCGCAGAGCATGAAGGTCGACGCGGCCCGGCGGCTGTTGCAGTTGTATGCCAGGCTCGGCGAGCGACCACCGGTGACGCTCGTCACCCTTGCAGGATCCGAGCACCCTTCTCTTCAGCTCGGCCTTTGAGAGACAGTTCAGTAGCCGGTCGCGCCGTCGATGCCTTCGCGCAGCAGGTCGGCGTGGCCGTTGTGCCGCGAGTACTCCTCCACCATGTGGATGAGGATCCAACGCAGTGTCACGGGTTCGCCGTTGGGACGGTCACCCAGCTCATCGAGTTGATGCTCGGCAACGATGCGGCGTGCGGCGTTGATCTCCGAGCGCCATGACTCGCGGACCTGCTGCGGTGGTACCGAGTCGAGGGCGTCGAAATCGTCGTCAGGATGTTCGTCATTCGAGTACAACGCGGGCAGTGGGTCGTGCAGGAAACGGACACGGAACCACCAGCGTTCCACGTCCGCCATGTGCCGCAGAAGGCCGAGCAGCGAGAGCGTCGACGGCGGGCACGCGCGGGTGCGGAGCTGGTCGTCCGTGAGCCCGTCGCATTTGCGTTCGAGGGTATCGCGCTGCCACTCCAGGAAGCCGATGAGCATCTC
>JAFAJR010000385.1 GCA_019236085.1 Candidatus Dormiibacterota bacterium | reverse complement strand
CCAGCTTGCTGCGCGCGATCAACCTGCGCACTGCCTTCGAGCTCATCCACGCTCAGGGACCGCTGGCGGCGCCCCAGGTGGTGCGCAGCACCGGCATGTCCAAACCGACTGTGTCCGAGGTCATCGCTCAGCTCGTCGAGAGCGGCCTGCTGCGCAAGACCGGACGCACCAGCGGGCTGCCCGGCCCCAGCGCGCAGCTGTACGACGTCAACCCCCGCGCCGGCTGGGTGCTGAGCCTCGATGTCGGCCGCGAATGGCTGCGCGGCGCGCTGGTCGACCTCACCGGGGCGGTGGTGGCGCGCTCCGCAACCCGCACCCCGCACAGCACGGCGAAGGCAGTCATCACCCAGCTGCGCCAGGCGGCGAACCGCCTCTGCGGCGAGGCAGGCATCACCGTGGAGCAGGTCAACCAGATAGTGGTGGGCACTCCCGGGGTGCTGCGAGCCGGCGAGAACCACCTCTCCCTGGCGCCACAGCTGCGCGGCTGGGAGAGCCCCACAGTGATTCCCGCGATCCGCGAGGCGCTGCTGGCGCCGGTGCAGTTCGAGAACGACGTGAACATGGCGGCGGTCGGTGAGCACGAGCAGGGCGTGGCCCGAGGCAGCAATGACTTCGTGCTCTTTTCGGTGGGCACCGGCGTCGGGATCGGCGTCGTGGTCGACGGGCGGCTGCGCCGCGGCGCCACCGGGCTCGCCGGCGAGATCAGCTTTCTGCGCCTGGACATCGCCTCCCCGCTGCCCACCGGCGACCGCGCAACCTGGGGCACCGGAGCCTACGAGGCGCTGGTCTGCTCGTCCGCGATCGTGGCCGCCGCCAAGGCGGAGGGGGTCCGAGCCGCCTCGGTGGAGGCGGTTTTCAGCGCCGCCCGCAACGGCGATCCGGCAGCCTGGCGGGTGGTGGAGCTCGAGGCGGGCAGGCTGGCACACGGCATCGCAGCCATCGCGGCGGTGCTGGATCCGGAGCTGGTGGTGCTGGGCGGCGGGGTGGGCACCGGCGGCGCCGACCTCCTGCTCGGCCCGACCCGCGAGGCGCTGGCCGCAATCTCTCCCTTCGCTCCACACCTCGCCGTGTCCAGCCTCGGCGTCGACGCAGTGGTCGCCGGGTGCACCGCCACCGGCATGCGCCTAGCGCTCGACCGCATCTTCACCGACTCCGGCGCCATGCTGGCGCGGCGGGAGCTGAGCGCGTGAAGCTGGCGGTGATCGGCGCCGGCAGCACCTACACGCCGGAGCTGCTCGAGGGCCTGGGCCGCCTGGCCGGGCCGCTGGGAGTGGACGAGATCAGCCTGCACGATGTTGACGAGAGCCGCCTGGCCGTGGTCGGCGCCGCCGCCGAGAGAATCGCCAGGGCCCACGGCTACCGCGGCGAGGTGCGGCGAACAGAGGATCTGGCCGAGGCTGTCTACGGTGCGGGCTTCGTGCTCCTGCAGATCAGGGTGGGCGGCCAGGCCGCCCGGCGGCTCGACGAGACGATCCCGCTGCGCTGCGGCTGCGTCGGCCAGGAGACCACCGGCGCCGGCGGCTTTGCCAAGGCGCTGCGCACAGTCCCGGTGGTGCTGGACATCGCCGATGCAGTCCGCCGCGGCGCCGCCGGTGACGCCTGGATCGTGGATTTCACCAACCCCGTGGGTATCGTCACCCGCGCGCTGCTGAACCAGGGACACCGGGCCATCGGGCTGTGCAACGTGGCGATCGGCTTTCAACGATGTTTCGCGCAGTGGCTGGAGGTTGCGCCGGAGCGCGTGGCCTTGGGCCACGCCGGTCTCAACCACCTGACCTGGATCCGCTCGGTGCACGTCGACGGCGACGACGTGCTGCCGCGGCTGCTCGCCGAACACGGCGACGACCTCGCGGCGATGCTGGAAATGCCTCGTGCGCTCTTTGACACGCTGGGCGCAATCCCCTCGTACTACCTGCGCTATTACTACGAGCACGACGCCGTGGTCGCCGAACAACGCGGAGCCAGGACCCGCGCCGATGAGGTGACCGAGATCGAGCAACGGCTTCTCGAGCTGTACCGCGATCCCATGCTGCGCGACAAGCCGCCGTTGCTCATGCAACGAGGCGGCGCCTACTACAGCGAGGCCGCGCTGCAGCTGCTCACCTCATTGCATGCCGGCGACCGAGCAGTTCATGTCGTCGATGTCCGAAACGGCGGGGCCCTGCCGCATCTCAGCGACGAGGCTGTGGTGGAGGTGCCGGCGCGCGTGACCCGCGACGGGGCTAGGCCACTGGCGGTGCCGCCGATGGCCCCGCACCTGGCGGGACTGGTAGCGCATGTCGCCGCCTACGAAGAGCTGGCGGTCGAGGCCGCCGTCTCGGGTGACCGCGACACGGCGCTCCGAGCGCTCCTCACGCATCCGCTCATCGGACAGCGCGCGCCGGCCGAGCAGTTGCTCGACGAGATCCTGGCCGCCAACCGCGCCCAGCTTCCGGCCTTCGTGTCGTGAGCGAGCCTGTCCTGCTCGCCGTCGACGGCGGCAACTCGAAGACCGACGTCGCTCTCGTCCGCGAGGACGGCAGCGTGCTGTCGCTTGTCCGCGGCCAGGGATCGTCGCCTCACCAGCTCGGCCTGAGCCGGGCCGTGCGGGTGGTTGCCGATCTGGTGGATCGCGCTTGGTTCGAGGCTAGGCCTGAGCAGCGCGACGGGCACCGGGCGCTCGCCGCCGCGGTGTTCATGGCCGGCGCCGACCTTCCCGAGGAGGAGGCAGCGCTGGCCGACGCCATCAGGGGCCAGAACTGGGCTGACGCGACCATGGTGGCCAACGATGTCCACGCTCTGCTCTGGGCGGCGACCGGCCGGGGAGACGGCGTCGCGGTCACCGTCGGCGCCGGGGTGAACTGCGTCGGCCGAAGCCCCGACGGCCGCACCGCGTGGTTCCCGGCACTCGGGCCCATCACGGGGGATTGGGGCGGCGGCCACGAGCTCGGGCTGGCGGCGCTGGGCGCCGGAGTCCGCGCAGAAGACCTGCGCGGACCGGCCACGACGCTGGCAGCAGCGGTCGCAGCCGCGTTCGGCCGGGACACCTCGCTCGACGTCGCCGTCGCGGTGCACCAGGGAACCCTGCACCGCGACCGGCTCATGGAGCTGGCGCCACTGGTGGTGCGCGAAGCGCGGCGTGGCGATGAGGTGGCGCTGGCCATCGTGCACCGCCAGGCCGACGAGGTGACGGCCCTGGCGCTGGCGGCCCTGCGGCAGCTGCTGTTGCTGGACCGCCCCGTGGACATCGTCCTGGGTGGGTCGGTGCTCGCGGCGATGGGCGACCTTGTGCTCGACCGTATCCGCGATGGAATCACCGCCGAAGCAGCCGGGGCGCGGGTCACGCTCTGCACCACGCGCCCCGTCATGGGCGCAGCAGTCGCCGCGATGCACCTTGCCGGCTTGGACGGCAGCGCCGTCGCCCATGTGCAGCTCGAGCTCGGCGGCGACGACGAATGAGCGGCGTGACCATGGCGGCGGAGATGGCGGAACAGCCTGTGGTGCTGTCCGCCCTGCTGGAGCGCCGCGACCGGATCCGCTCGGCGCTGCAGCTGATGCTCCCCTCGCCGCTGTGCGGCGCGACGCTGGTGGCCCGGGGCTCGTCGGACCACGCGGCCCGCTACGCCCGGTACGTCTTCGAGATCGCGATGCTCCGGCCGGTATCGCTGGCGGCGCCGAGCATCCACACCATCTACGGCGCCCGGGTTCGCTGCGACGGTTACCTGGCGGTGGCGATCAGCCAGTCGGGCCGGACACCGGAGGTAGTGCGGGTGCTTCGCGAGATGGGCGAGGCGGGCGCCGCCACCGTCGCGGTGGTCAACCACGGGGACTCGCCCCTGGCCCAGGCGGCGAGCCTGGTGGTGGGCCTCGAGGCCGGGGAGGAGCGTGCCGTCCCCGCCACGAAGACCTTCACAGCGACGCTGCTGGCGCTGGCGATCCTGGCCGAAGCGCTCGGCCCGGTGCCCTGGGACGAGGCCGACCTCGGCCGGTTGCCGGACGCAGCCGAGGCCCTGCTGGACGACGCGGCGCCGGCCCGCCGCCTGGCGGAGCGACTGGCCGGGGCGGACCGGGTGGTGGTCACCGCCCGCGGCCTGCTACTGGGCGCGGCGGAGGAGATCGCCCTCAAACTCCGCGAAACCACTGGCGTGTTCGCCGAGGCGCTGTCAGTGGCCGACATGCGCCACGGACCCATCGCCGCGGTGACGCCGGGAGTGCTGGTGGTCTCGGTGTCGGCGCCGGGGCCCGCCGCCTCGGGCATCGAGGCGTTCGAGGATGAGCTGAGCTCCCGCGGCGTCGAGGTGATCCGCATCGGACCGGCCGGCGACCTGCGGCTGCCGGCCGCGATGCCCGAGGCGCTGCAGCCGGTGCTGGCCACGATCCGCGGCCAGCAGCTTGCCCTGGCGACCGCCCAGGCGCTGGGCCTGGATCCGGACCATCCCGCCGGCCTGACCAAGGTGACGCTCACCCACTGAGCTCGAGTAAAAGACACAATCGTGCTATGATACGATTGTGTCAATGAGACGGGAGCAAACCACCTCTGGTGCTGGGCTCATCAAGGTCGCTCGCCTCCGAGCTCAGTTGTCGCAAGCGCAGTTGGCAGCACGAGCCGGCGTGCCTACGACGATGGTGTCCGCCTACGAGCGCGGTCGCCGACAAGCAACGCTACCGACGCTGCTGCGTCTCGTGAACGCGGCTGGATTCGACCTGCGACTACACCTCCAACCCCTCGAAGAACACGACGCCACGCTTCAGGCAGCAGAGGCACGGCGAACGCCCGAGCAGCGTCGTGCCGCCGATCAGCGAATCGAGTTGTGGCGGGGTGCAGTCGAGCTATGACACAC
>JAFAJR010000191.1 GCA_019236085.1 Candidatus Dormiibacterota bacterium | reverse complement strand
ACCCGCCGAGGATCTGCACAGCATCGGTGGTGACCGTCATCGCCGCGTCACCGGCAAGCAGCTTGGCGATGGCGGCGAAGTGCGTCACATCCGGGCTCTTGTCATCAATGAGCTGCGACGCCTGGTAGACCATCGCCCGTGCGGCTGCGGTCTGTGCCTCCATGTCCGCGACCATGAACTGGATGCCCTGGAAAGCGGCGATCGCCTTGCCGAACTGCCTCCGCTCCTTGGCGTAGCCGACCGCGTAGTCGAGCGCTCCCTGGGCGATGCCCAGCGCCTGCGCCGCGACGCCGGGACGCGAGCGGTCCAGGACGCGCATGGCGATACGAAAGCCATCACCCTCGTCTCCCAGACGGTTGGCGGCCGGCACGACCACCTCGTCGAGATGCAGCTCAGCGGTGTTGCTGCCGCGTATGCCCAGCTTGCCGTGGATGGTGGTTGCGGTGAACCCTCGCAGCTCCCGCGCGTCTTCCAGCACGAAGGCCGACACGCCGCGAGCTCCGCCGTTGGGGTCTGTCTTGGCAAAAACAGTGATGGTGTCGGCAACGCCGCCATCCGTGATCCAGATCTTGCTGCCGGTGATGACGTACTCCTCACCGTGCCGCTCGGCCCGCGTCTCCATGCCTGCCGGGTCGCTGCCGGCGCCGGGTTCGCTCAGCGCGTATGCACAGAGCTTCTGCCCGGACGCGAGATCCGGCAGCAGGCGCTGCTTCTGGTCCTCGCTGCCCGCCAGCATGATCGGGTACCCGCCCAGCGCCTGCACCGCGAGGATGAGGGCGCTGGTGGCACACACTTTGGCGATCTCCTCGATGGCCAGATTGAGCGTGAGCGCGCTGCCGCTGAGACCGCCGTGCTCCGGAGGGAAGGGCAGGGCAAACAGGTCGTGCGAGCGGAACAGCTCGACGACGTCCCAGGGGAACTCCCCGGTCCGATCGATCTCGGCAGCGCGGGGCGCGATGCGATCGCGCGCCAGCTCGCGCACCGTCTGCCGGATCATCAGCTGCTCTTCGTTGAGGCGGACGTCCACGCCCGGCAGAGTAGCGCCGCCGCGACCTGCGCCGTCTCCCGGACGCGCAACGACGGGGTAGGCTGGCAACTCATGAGCACTAGGACGCCCGTCGATGTCGCCATCAAGCCCTGGAGCGACTTCGAGGTTGCCGAGCAACTTGCGTTCTTCCAGCGCAACCGGGAAGCCTTTGCCCCATGGGAACCCACCAGGCCGCCGGAATTCTTCGAGCTGCGCGGCCAGCGGCTTGTCAACGACTACGCGCGCGCCGAGTGGGAAGCCGGTCGCTCGCACTCCTTCGGCATCAGCGCCAGGGGCCGCGGTCTGGTGGGCCGAACGTCGATAAGCAACGTGGTGCGCAGCGCCTTCCAGTCGGCACACCTCGGCTACCTGGTGGAGGCTGCGCTCTGGGGACAGGGCGTTGCCACCAATGCGGTGCAGCTCACAGTGCGCGAGGCCTTCACCACGTTCGGGCTGCACCGCATTGAGGCCGCGATCATGCCGCGCAACGTGCGCTCCATCCGCGTTGCCGAGAAATGTGGTCTCGTGCAGATCGGCATGTCGCCTCAGCACCTGCGGATCAACGGCAGGTGGGAGGATCACATCCTCTACGCGATCACCGTCGACGAGTGGTCGGCGCGACAGGCGTCAGCCGGCTGACGCAGCGGCGCAGCCGCCGTCGGTGTCAGGGATCCAGAAGGCGGCGAGCGATCACCACCCGCTGGATCTGGTTCGTTCCCTCGTAGATCTGACACGCCTTGGCGTCGCGGAGGCGAATGGCAGCAGCGTGATCATCCCGTGCCGATTCCGGCGCGCACAGATCGACAGCTGCGGCTGCAACCGCGACGCACGCGTCGGTGCTGTAGAGCTTGGTCACCGCGGCGTCCGACGTGACACGCTCACCGGCGTCGACCATTGCTGCACAGTGCCGGGTCAGCGAACGCGCGGCGGCGGTCCTCGCCTCCATGTCAGCAAGCGCAACGAGGTCGGCATCAGCACCCCCTCGTGTTTGTTGTCGAACGGCAGCGATGCTGACATCCAGCGCTCCCTGGGCAATGCCCACTGCCTGCGCTGAGATTCCGACGCGTCCGCTGTCCAGCGCAGCCATGGCGGCGGAGAAACCTATCCCCTCGTCGCCCAGGCGATTCGCGGCCGGCACGCGAACGTTGTCGAGCACGAGCTCGCCGGTCCAGGACCCATGCAGGCCGAGCTTGTGGAACGGCACGCCGGCGGTGACACCCGGCGACGACGCCTCGACCAGGAACGCGCTGATTCCCTTGGCTCCCTCGGCGGTGCGCGCCATGACAACGTAGACGTCGGCGGCGCCCGCGCTTGTAATGAATGTCTTCGTGCCGCTGATCACGTATTCGTCCCCGCTGCGTTCGGCTCGTGTCTGCAGCGCGGCGGCGTCGCTGCCGCCTCCGGGCTCAGTGAGCGCGAAACCGCCGAGCCACTCGCCCGAGGCGAGACGCGGCAAGTAGCGACGCCGCTGGTCATCGTCTCCGAACAGGATGATCGGCTCGGTTCCGACTGACAGGTGCACGTCGAGGATCACTGCGGCACTCGCGTCCTCATGAGCAACCGTCTCGATGAAGTCGACGAAATCGCTGTGCGTGCCGCCCGATCCTCCGAACTCGGCCGGCGTCAGGATGCCTGCCAGCCCTGCCTCGCCTGCAGCGCCGGTGATCTCCTTGGGGCTTGGGCCGTCCCCCCGCGCTATCGATGCAGCGGCGGGCCGCAGAAAGTCCTGCGTGAATGAGGCGATCCGCTCTCGCAGCGAGACCGCAGCCGCGGTGTCAATCGACACGGACGAGGGTCGCTTCGCCCTGCGCGATGCCGCTGCAAATCCCGGCGCCGCCGTACCCGCCGCCGCGCCGGCGGAGCTCATACAGCAGCGTCATCAGGATGCGAGCGCCAGAGGCCCCGATGGGGTGGCCGACAGCGATTGCACCGCCGTTGACGTTCACGATCTCGGGGTCCACCTCGAGCATCCGCGTGCTGGTGATCGCCACTGCTGCGAACGCCTCGTTGATCTCGACAAGTGCAAGCCGGTCGGCCAACACCTCACCGCGCGTCTTGGCCATGGCGTTCTCCAAGGCGAGCGCCGGCACGGTGGCCAGGTAGGGATGCTCCCGCGCCGCCTCGCCGTACGCTACCCAATGTCCCAGTGGCGCAAGTCCCGATGCAGCGGCACGCTCCGCGCTCATCAGCACCACAGCTGTGGCGCCGTCATTCATCCCCGGCGCGTTGCCCGCGGTGATCGTGCTCCCCTCACCGAATGCAGGACGCAGCGCCGCCAGCTTCTCGAGCGTTGTGTCGGCGCGTGGCTGCTCATCGCGTTCCACGGTGTGACCGTTGACGCCGACGCTGATGACCTCCTCGGCGAATCGACCGGCAGCCAGCGCATCCTGGTAGCGCATCTGCGAGCGGTACGACCATTCGTCCTGCTGCTCGCGAGACACGCCGAGCTCGGCAGCCACGTCGCTGCCGTGCACGCCCATCAACACGCCGTCAACCGGGCAGCACAGTCCGTCGTGCATCATCGAATCGACTGCGATCCGATCACCGAAGCGGGCGCCGAAGCGCTGATCCTGCAGCAGGTACGGCGCCTGCGACATGGACTCCATCCCGCCCGCGACCACCACGTCCGCCTCGCCTGCGTTGATGAGCAGTGCGCCGAGGTTCACAGCCTTCAGCGCGCTGGCGCACACCTTGTTGATGGTCATCGCCGAAACGGTCGGTGGAATCCCCGCGGCGAGCGCCGCCTGGCGGGCGGGGACCTGTCCCTGGCCAGCGGGCAGGACGGTGCCCATGATCACCTGGTCCACCTCGCCGGGTTCCACGCCGGCGCGAGTGACGACCTCACGAATTGCCTTCGCGCCGAGCTGTACGGCCGGAACGGAAGCGAGGCCGCCACCCAGCCTGCCGAAGGGTGTGCGAGCGGCGGCGACGATGACTGGCGAACGGCTCACGCCGTCATCGTACCCGGCGTCCCTCAGCGTCAATCGAGATGCCGTGCCGCCCCAGCGCGCCCTCGACCTCATCGAGATGCTCGCCGCGATGGATTGCGCGCGGAGCGGTGATCGGGCTTTCCGGATCGTCGGGCCACACGGCAGTGCGTGGCAGCTCGGCGACGCACCGATCGGCGTCCTCGGCGATGCGCAGCGCAAACTCCGATGCCAGCCGCGCCGGAATTGCGTGGATGAGCGGCGCTGATGCGTCGTTGATCCAGTCGACATCCTCGGGCTCGGTGTCGGAATCGGTGAAGGCTTCCCCCCGCTGCAATTTGCCGGCGAGAGCGAGCACGCGGCCATCCCAGAAGGCGATGTGCCCCAGCACGCCCGCCAGCGTCCAGCTCTCGTTGACTGCGAGTAGCAACTCGTCGTCGTTCAAAGCGGCGATGATAGACCGCATGCGTGTCAACTCGCGCCTATTGTCCTCGACGTATGCCGCGGGCTCGGATACGCTCATTCCGGCAGCACCTCGAATGGACGGAAGATGTGCCGCGCGATCAGGATGCGCTGCACCTCGCTAGTTCCCTCGCCGATCTCGTTGATCTTCGCATCGCGGTAGAACCGTGCCACCGGCGATTCCTCCATGAACCCGTAGCCACCGTGAATCTGCACAGCCTGGCTGGCCGCGGCCGTGGCGACTTCTGACGCGTGCAGCTTGGCCATAGACGCGTAGGGCATCGGCGAGTCTCCCGCGTCGATGGCTGCCGCAGCGCGCCAGGTCATCATCCGCGCCAGCTCGACCTGTGTGGCCATGTCGGCCAACTTGAACTGCGTGTTCTGAAACATCGCCAACGGCTGGCCGAACTGCTTGCGTTCAGCGGCGTAGGCTAGCGAGGCATCCAGGCAGGCCTGCGCCAGTCCGACGGCGAGCGCCGCGATGGCGATGCGGCCACCTTCGAGTATGTGCATGAACTGTCTGAAACCGCCGCCGCGCGCCCCCACCACGTTCTCCTTTGGGACGCGGCACTCGTCGAAGATCAGCTCGCGCGTGTCGGACGCGTGCCAGCCCAGCTTGCGGTACTTCGGCGCCTGGGTGTAGCCGGCGGTTCCTTTCTCCACAGCGATGGCGCTGATCTCTCGCTGACCACCATCGCCGGTGAGCGCGGTGATGGTCACGCCGGCGCTGATGTCCGTGCCGGCATTGGTGATGAATGCCTTTCGCCCGGTGATGACCCACTCATCGCCGTCGAGGCGCGCCCTGGTCTGCGTCGCGGCGGCATCCGAGCCGGCCTCCGGTTCGGTCAGCCCGAAGGACCACAGCTTCTCTCCGCTCAGCAGCGACGGGAGCCAGCGCTCCTGCTGCTCCCGGGACGCGAAATCGATGAGCGGCGTGATGCCCAGTGACACCGCGGCCTCCAGGGTGATCGCCGCCGACGCGTCGGCCCGCGCCACCTCCTCCATCGCCAGGCAGTACGAGAGAAAGCCACCGCCTGCGCCTCCCACGGACTCCGGGAACGGCAGTGCGAAGAGGCCCAGCTCGCCCATCCCCCTGACCCACTCGTACGGAAATTCGCCACTCTCGTCGAAGCTCGCCGCCTGGGGCGCGATGACGCCCTGCGCGAAGTCGCGCACCGTGCTGCGGATGTGGCGCTGCTCGTCGCTGAGCTCGAAGTCCATGCGGTCGGTAACGGTAGCGGACGGCGCCGATGTCAAGCTGACTTGACAGCTCCGTTCGATGTCAAGTAAGCTTTACAGCCATGAGGAACACCGTCCGGGAGCTGCGCACCGCCCGCGGGCTCTCGCAGGGGCAGCTCGGCGAGGCGCTCAGGGTCTCGAGGCAGACGATCAATGCCATCGAGACAGAGCGCTACCTGCCGTCACTGCCCCTGGCCATAGGGCTGGCGCGGTTTTTTGGGCTCAGCGTGGAGGAGGTCTTCGATGTCGACAGGAACGCCAACGGTGCATAGGGTGATGCGGTCGCGCTGGCTGCTGCCGGCGGTGCTGGTCGTGGCCGGCCTCGTCTATCTGGGTGCTGCATGGGCCGGCGGCAAGCGCCAGCTCGGCCTGGAGATGCTCGGGGTGATGGTGCTGGCAGCTGTCGCGCTGCTGCTTGCGCGGCGGAACGAGACGGTGCGCGGATTCACCACCGCCGATGCTCGCGACGAGCGCTTCGCGCACCTGGACCTGCTCGCGACGGCGATCAGTGGCACCTTCACGATCTGCGCAGTCATCGTCGGATTCATCGTCGACATCGCTCGCGGCGGAAACGGTGGACCGTACGTCCTGCTTGCGGTTATCGCCGGCGTGTCGTACATCGCGGCGCTCGTGGTGCTGCGCTTCCGCAGCTGATTCAGAGAGCGCGCGAGGGCAGGCGTTCAGCGGTGAAGCGGACGACGTCCTCGATGGTGTCGGCAATGGCCGCGCCGGCGGCCGTCAGGGCGTCGATCTTGCTCTGCGCCGTCCCGGTGTTGCCGCTGATGATCGCCCCGGCGTGGCCCATGCGCTTGCCGGGCGGCGCCGTCCGTCCGGAGATGAACGCCACGACGGGCTTGTCAAAGCCCGACTGGCGAATCCACGCGGCCGCGTTCTCCTCGTCGGAGCCGCCGATCTCGCCGATCATCACCACAGCCCCGGTGGCCGG
>JAFAJR010000132.1 GCA_019236085.1 Candidatus Dormiibacterota bacterium | reverse complement strand
GGCGCAGACCGACGGCGGCCCCGGTGAGGCTGCAGCGATATTGCGGGACGTGCAGCCCACGCTATCGCTCCTGGCGGCCCAGCTCGGTGGTGTCACGGTTGAGGCGGAGAACGCGGAACTGCCCGGGCTGCGGCCGGGCCGGGCTGCACTGTTGCTGACCGGCGGCGCCGCCGCCGGCGTGCTCGGCGAGCTCGACTCCGTCAGCCTCGACACTTTCGGGTTGCGCGGCAGGGTCCTGGCCGGCGAGCTTCGTCTCGATGCCGTGGCCGAGGCGGCGCTGCGGCCGCCGCGCTTCAGCGCGCCGCCGCAGTTCCCCCCGATCCTGCGCGACCTCGCCGTGACCGTGCCTTCCAGCAGCGCCGCGGCAGATGCGCTGCGGGTGATTCGCGCCGCAGCCGGCGACCTGCTGGAGGACGCCGATCTGTACGACGAGTTCCGCGGCGGACGGTTGGAGCCGCAGCGCAAAGGCTGGACCTTCCACCTCCGCTTCAGGGCTTCCGACCGCACGCTCACCGCTGAGGAGGCGCAAGCCACACTGGACCGTGTCGTCGGCTCCTTGAAGAGCGAGCTCGGCGCGGAGCTGCGCTCCTGATCCTGGGGCGCTCCTTCTTTGCTCGCGACACTGTCGCGGTCGCCCGGGACCTGGTGGGATGCCTTCTGAGCGTCGACGAAGGCTCGGCCGACGCGGTCACAGCCCGCCTTGTCGAGGTCGAGGCCTACCTGGGAACTGACGACCCGGCCTCTCACGCATTCCGCGGCCCGACACCGAGGGCCCAGATCATGTTCGGCGACCCAGGCCACCTCTACGTCTACTTCTCCTACGGGATGCACTGCTGCGCCAACCTTGTGACGCGGCCGGCCGGAACTGCCGGGGCGGTGCTGCTTCGTGCCGCCGTGGTTGAGCAGGGAGAGGAGGCGGTGCGGCGCCGGCGTGGGGCCGCAGTCGGCGAGTCCCGGCTGCTGAGCGGTCTCGGCAACCTGTGCAAGGGACTGGGCATCGGGCTGGATGACAACGGGCTGGACGTCACCGTCTCAGGCCGGCTCACCGTGGCCGAGGGCCCGGACCGACCACCGCTGGGGACAGGTCCGAGGGTGGGGATCTCCCGGGCTGCCGGTCTGGCGCTGCGCTTCTGGTGGAGCGGACATCCGGCGGTGTCACGCACAAAGAAAGGGCCGGACTGAGCCGGCCCCTGAAATGTTTGCCGTTCTTGACGGCAGCCCGGCAAAACCCCGGGCTCTTGTCGGCGCAACGCGCCGAGCGGCACTGCCCGGGCCGGCCCTCAGGCCGCCGGGCTCTGGACCTCCGCTCGGCCGTGCCGGAAGCGCTGCCAGACGGTACGCATGTCCCTGATGGATACCTCCGTCTGAGAACTGCTGGTACCTGTCCACCAGCATAGGACTCCTGCGCCCCGAGTCAAGGTCTTTCGCCTGAACGGGCGTCCACCGTGCGACTACACTCGTTGCAGGGTCGGGGTACACTCTCGGAACACCTGTTCGCCCCGGAGGTCGCATGTCTGGTCACAGCAAATGGGCGGGGATCAAGCACAAGAAGGCAGTGGTCGACGCGCGGCGCGGCCAGGTGTTCACCAAGGTGGCACGCGAGCTGACCGTCGCCGCTCGTGAGGGTGGCGCCGACCCGACCGGCAACTTCCGCCTCCGCCTCGCCGTGCAGAAGGCGCGCGAGGTCAACATGCCGGCCGACAACATCGAGCGGGCCATCGCCCGGGGCGCCGGCGGCAAGGACGGCGTCCAGCTCGAGGAGGTGCGCTACGAGGGGTACGGCCCTCACGGCGTCGCGGTGATGGTGGATGCGCTCACCGACAACCGCAACCGCACTGTCGCCGCAATCCGCAACATCTTCACCCGTTCCGGCGGCTCGCTCGGCGAGACCAACAGCGTCGCCTGGATGTTTCAGCAGCAGGGGGTCATTCGCGTCGAGGCTGCGGGCCACGACCCGGAAGGGCTGGCGCTCGAGCTGCTGGACGCGATCGACGTGGGCGACGACGGTGACATCGCAGTCGATGGCGGCGAGGTGGTGGTCACCGTGGCTCCGTCACG
>JAFAJR010000372.1 GCA_019236085.1 Candidatus Dormiibacterota bacterium | reverse complement strand
CCAAGCAGCTGTGGACCGAGCGCCAGGCGGGAGAGCCGGTGCGTCTGATCTCCGTGTACGACGAACGCGAGGAAGCGCTCGCCGTCTGCGCCGAGATCGAGCGTCTGATCGGCCAGGAGGGGCTGTCGCTCAGCGACTGTGCGGTGCTCTACCGCACCAACGCGCAGTCACGCGAGTTCGAAGAGATCTTCCTGCGGCGCGGCATTCCGTACCGCCTGGTAGGCGGCATCCGCTTCTACGAGCGCCGCGAGATCAAGGACGTGCTGGCGTATCTCCGTCTGTGCGCCAATCCACGCGACGGCGTGTCCTTCGGGCGGGTTGTGAACGTACCGCGACGCAAGATCGGCGACAAGACGGTCGCCGAGCTCACCCGCATCGCGCGGCGCAAAGGCCTGACACCGCTCGACGCTGCCAGGCAGATCGACGCCACCGAGAGCATCGGGCCTGCTGCAATGTCGGCGCTGACGGCATTCGCTGCACTCATCGACCGGCTGCGCGACCAGTCACAGCGGCTGCCGCTGCCCGTGCTGCTGGACCGTGTCTTGGCAGAGACGGGGTACAGGGACATGTTGCTCGACGGCACGCAGGAAGGCGAGGAGCGCTGGGCCAACGTCACCGAGCTTGCCGGTCTCGCCGCGGAGTATGCGGATGTGCCACCGCCGGACGGACTGTTCCAGTTCCTGGAGAACGTCGCGCTGGTCAGCGACGTCGACACCCTCGACGACACGGCATTGGGCGTCACGCTGATCACGCTGCACCAGGTGAAGGGGCTGGAGTTTCCAGCTGTGTTCATCGCCGGGATGGAGGAGGGGTTGCTGCCACACGTCCGGTCGCTGGAAGAGGGCGACGCCGGCGTGGAGGAGGAGCGCAGGCTGACCTACGTCGGCATCACCCGGGCCCAGCGACACCTCTATCTGCTGCACGCCTTTCGCCGTCACCTGTACGGGGCCCCGCAGATCGCCGAGGCGTCGCGCTTCCTGGGTGAGATTCCCCGTGACATGGTCGAGGTCCGCACGCCTCCGGGCGGCCCGCTGCTCCGCGAGGTGCGCGCTCCCGGCGCCGCCCGCCAGGCTGTGCACGCCCACGCGGTTCGTGCCAACCCTGTCGAGATCGCGCCGCAGCGCTACCGGAGTGGCATGCGGGTCGGCCACGATCGCTACGGCGAGGGCACCGTGCTGAAGAGCACCATGACGCGCGCCGGCGAGGAGCTGGTGATCCGCTTCGATGACCACGGGGTGAAGATCTTCGCGGTCGGCGACGCCAGGCTCTGGCCGCTCGAACGATGAGCGAGACCGAGTCGATTCCGGCAGCGGCTCAAGAGCGCGCTGCGGAGCTGCGCCGCTTGGTGGAGCACCACGCACGTCAGTACCACGTGCTCGACAAGCCCGAGATCGACGACCACGAGTACGACATGCTGTTCCGCGAGCTGGTTGACCTGGAGACCGAGTACCCGGGCCTGCAGACGCCGGATTCGCCCACCCAGCGCGTCGGCGGAGCGCCGCTGGAGAGTTTCACCAAGGTACGGCACCGCCGGCCGATGCTCAGCCTCAACAACGCGTTCTCAGCCGACGAGGTGCGCGACTTCGTGCGCCGGGCGGAGCGCGCCCTGGGCAGCGTGCACGGGTACGTCTGTGAATTGAAGATCGATGGGCTCGCGATGTCGGTCAGCTACCGTGACGGCGCCTTCGAGCGCGCTGCGACCAGGGGTGACGGCGTGCAAGGCGAGGACGTTACGGCGAATGTGCGCACCATCCGCTCAGTGCCGATGGCGTTGAAGCAGGACCACGCACCGCGCGGCGAGGTGGAGGTGCGAGGCGAGGTGTACCTGCCGAAAGGCGTGTTCGCGGCGCTCAACGCACGCCTGGAAGACGAGGGCAAACCGATCTATGCCAACCCGCGCAACGCTGCAGCGGGTGCGGTGCGGCAGCTGGACCCGCGTGTCACCGCGCGGCGCGGGCTGCAGACCTTCATGTACCAGCTCGATCCACCGGGGCGCGCCGCCTCGCAGGAGGAAGTGCTGAGCTCTCTGGAATCGATGGGCCTTCGCGTCAATCCCCACCGGGCGTTTGCAGAGTCGGTGGACGACGTGCTGGCATATCTCGACCACTGGCAGGACAAGCGCCACGAGCTCGACTACGAGACCGACGGCGTGGTGATCAAGGTCTCATCGCTCGCGGAGCAGGCGGAGCTGGGCTCGATATCGCGCTCACCGCGCTGGGCGATCGCCTACAAGTTCCCTCCCGAAGAACGCGAGACAACTGTGCTCGACATCTCGGTGCAGGTCGGCCGCACCGGTGCTGTGACACCCGTCGCAATGCTCGAGCCGACAGTGGTGGCGGGCTCGACAGTGCGCCGCGCCACGCTGCACAACGAGGACGAGGTGGCCCGCAAGGACGTGCGCATCGGCGACACCGTTGTCCTGCACAAGGCCGGTGACGTCATCCCCGAGGTGGTGCGCGTTGTGCTGGAGAAGCGACCCAAGCGAAGCAGGGCATGGCAGATGCCCGAGCGCTGTCCGGCCTGCGACTCCGCGCTGGTCCGCGAACCGGGAGAGGCTGTGCGGCGCTGTGTCAACCCGCTGTGTCCGGCGCAGCGGCTGGAGCGCATCCTGCACTTCGCCTCGCGCGGCGCGATGAACATCGAGGGGCTTGGCCCCGCCGTCATCGTGCAGCTCATCGACCACGGCTACGTGACCGAGGCAGCCGACCTGTACCACGTGACGGCCGAGCAGCTGCTCACCCTGGAGGGCTTCGCGCAGCGCTCTGCGGAGAAGCTGGTGCAGTCGATAGCCGCGCGCCGCCGTGTGCCGCTGTCGCGGCTGGTGAACGCGATCGGCATCCGCCATGTCGGTGAGCGCACCGCCGAGCTGCTGGCCGAACACTTCGGTTCGCTGGAATCGCTCGAGGCGGCGGATGAGGAAAAGCTGCGCGATGTCGAGGGCATCGGCGACGTGGTGGCACATGACGTGGCCATGTGGTTGCAGTCCGACGACGGGCGTGCCTACCTCGAGCATCTCCACGCCGCCGGTGTCTCGGCGGAGACGTCCCACCGCGTCGAGGGCCCGCTCAGCGGCCAGACCTGGGTGATCACCGGGACGTTGGACTCGATGACGCGCCCGGAGGCCGAGGAGCGCATCCATGCGTTGGGCGGCACAGCTGGTTCGAGTGTCTCGCGAAAGACTCATGCAGTCGTGGCCGGGGCATCGCCCGGCAGCAAGCTGGAGAAGGCGACACGCCTCGGCGTGCGCGTCATCGACGAGGCGGCGTTCCTCGCCGAGCTGGCCGAGCTCGAGCCGGGCCGGGCGTAGGATGCTCGGCGTGTCCACGGCGCGGCGCAGCGAGCGGCTCCTCGACGACCGTGACCTGCTCCGCGCCCGGCTTCGTGAAGCCCCCGACGGACCGGGCGTCTACGTCATGCGCGGCACCGACGCCAGAGTGATGTACGTGGGCAAGGCCGCGAGCGTGCGCAACCGCTTGCGTTCCTACTTCACCGGCATCGAGTCGCTGCAGTCACGCACCCGGCAGCTGGTGGAGCGCGTCTACGACTTCGAGGTCATCGCCTGTGAATCGCAGCGCGAGGCGTTGATCCTCGAGAACACGCTCATCAAGCAGTACCGGCCACGCTTCAACGTTCGACTCAAGGATGACAAGAACTACCTGTACCTGAAGATCCCTCGACCCGGCGTGCACGACGCGGTGGCGCCGGGAACCGCGCGGGAGCAGGTGCGCACGCCGCGTGGCGAGAGCGTGCGCCGGGCAACCCAGTTTCCCCGTCCGTACTACACACGCAAGGTGATCCGCGACGGCGCCCGGTACTTCGGGCCGTACACCAGCGCGCAGTCGCTGCGCACCACCGTGCGCTCGCTGCGGACGATCTTTCCCTTCCGCACCTGCAGCGACGAGATCTTTCGCCGCGGCCGCGTATGCCTCGACTACCACATCAAGCGGTGCACGGGGCCGTGTGAGGGTCGCATCGACGAGCCGCAATACGCGGGCCTGCTGGACCAGGTGCAGACCTTCATGGAGGGCCGCTCCGACCTGCTGCAGCAGGAGCTTCGCGACCAGATGGACAGCGCCGCCGAGCGGCAGGACTACGAGCTGGCAGCGCGACACCGGGACCGGCTGCGTGCCATTGAACGCATCAGCGAACGGCAGGCGGTGCTCAGTGGCAGGCGCGCCGACGAGGATGCCGTTGCTGTGGCGCTGGAAGCAGGACGAGCGATGGTGGCGGTGCTCAGCCTCCGCGAGGGGCGGGTCGTCAGCATGGCGACGCACGAGCTCGAGGGTGTGGTGGACGTGGACGCGAGCCAGTGCATCAGCGGCTTCCTGCCGCAGTACTACGGCAGCGCCACACAGCTCCCGCGGCGCATCGTGGTCAGCGACGCGGTCGACGACGTGGCGACCCTGACCGATTTCCTCAGCGCGCAGCGGGGCGGCGCTGTTGAGGTGCACCTGCCGCAGCGCGGCGACGCGCGGCGGCTGGTCGAACGTGCCCGGGAGACGGCGTTGGTGGCGCTGCGCCAGCAGCGGATACTCGACGACTACGACGCGGCGAAGACCGAGGCGCTGCTGGAAGACCTTGCCGTGCGCCTGCAGTTGCCGTCGCCACCCCACCGCATCGAGTGCTATGACATCAGCAACACCATGGGCACCAACTCCGTGGGCTCGATGGTCGTGTTCGAAGAGGGCCGCCCCATGCCGGCGCAGTACCGTCATTTCGGCATCAAGACAGTCGAGGGCGCCAACGATTTCGCCTCCATCGAAGAGACGCTGCGACGCCGCTTCCGCCGCTTGCAGCTCGCCGCGAAGGACGGTGCCGACGTGCCGGTTGCGGACCCGGCCGGTGCCAACGGCGGCGAGACCCGCGAACGCGGTGGTGAGCGGCAGCGCAGCGAGCGTGCGGAAATCGATGCCAGCTTCGGCACCGTCCCGGACCTCATCATCATCGACGGCGGCCGGGGGCAGCTGCACGCGGCCCACACGGTGCTGCGCCGCTTCAACCTCGACGCCATCCCCGTGTTCGGACTCGCCAAGCGCAATGAGGAGCTGTTCCGCCCCGACAGCAATGAGCCGATAATCCTGGACCGCGACAGCCCGACACTGTTCCTGATCCAGCGCGTTCGCGACGAGGCGCACCGCTTCGCCATCACCCGCCACCGGGCGCGCCGCGGCAGAGCGGCGCTGCGCTCCAAGCTCGACATCGTTCCCGGCCTCGGGCCGGTGCGGCGCCGGGCGTTGCTGCGTGAGTTCGGCTCGATCGACGCAATACGTGATGCGCCACTCGATGAGCTGGAACGGGTGGTGCCACACCCCGTGGCGCTGCGCGTCAAGGAGCTGCTGTGACGCAGGTGTGGGTGCTGAGCGGCATGAGCGGTGCGGGCATGCACACCGCGCTGCGAGCCCTCGAGCGACGCGGCGTGGAATGCGTCGACAACCTTCCCATCGCATTGCTCGACGGCTTCGCAGCGTTGCCGAGAAACACGGTGACCGTGGCGGTGGTGGACGCACGGCAGCGCGACGCGCTCGCCGGCTACGAGCCGGTACCCGGCACGCGGACCTTGTTCCTCGATGCAGGTGACGGCGTCCTGGTCCGTCGCAACGCCGACAGCACCCGGCCACATCCGTGCGCTGACGCCGGCGGAGGAATGGCCTCGGTGCGTGCCGAGCGAAGCCTGCTCGAAGCGCTGCGCGCTGCGGCGGATGTCGTCATCGACACCTCGGATCTCGACGCTGCCGGCCTCGCCCGGCAGGTTGTGGAGTTGGTCGTCCCCGAAGCTGAGCGGCCGCAGGCCGCGCTTGTGCTGACGGTGTCGTCCTTCGGCTTCAAGCACGGACCGCAGACCGATGCAGACTGGGTGATCGATGCGCGTCTGATGCCGAACCCGTTCTGGGAGCCGGAGCTGCGTCCGCTGACAGGACTGGACGCGCAGGTCCGCGACTTCGTGCTCAAGCAACCGGAGGCACGCGAGTTCGTGCAGCACATCCGCGATGTTCTGCGCTGGGCGCTGCCGCATTACCTCGATCACCGCCGTGGGTTTCTGCACGTGGCCATCGGTTGCACCGGTGGACGCCACCGCTCGGTGGTGATGGCCGAGGAGCTGGGACGCCGCATGACGGACGAGAAGGCGTGGACGGTGCGCGTGGTGCACCGCGACGTGGCTCGCCCTGACCCGAGGACGTGACCCGCGACACCTCGGCCGCCGGGTCCTTCACGCAACGCGTGCTGACCGAGCTGGCGCCGCACATCCCGCAGCTCGCCTGCTGCCGCACGGCGTTCGTGCTGGGACTTCTCGCGGTGAGCGAGGACGGTGACGTGCTCACCACCACGCGCTTGGTGGCAGCCCGCACCGCATTGCAGGTGCTGCACGCCCAGGGACAGAACGCGGCATACGTGGTGCGCATCGCCGCCGCCCGTCGGCGGCGCTACGCCGTGTGGGGATGCGACCTGGAGGCGCTCCCGGCGAGGACCACCGCGTCGCATTGCGCTCGCAGCTTTCTGCGCGGCGCTGTGCTCGGCGCCGGCCGCATCGCACGCCCCGAGTCGGTGCCGCACATCGAGATCGCCTGCCCTCGCGACGTCGACGCCGCCGCCGTGTCCGCGGAGCTGGTTGCGTTTGGCATTCCGGCGGTGCTGCGCACACACCGCGGCCGGCCACTCATCACCGTGCGTTCGGCGGCAGGCGTCGGCGAGGTGCTGTCAGTCGTCGGTGCGCAGGCCGGCAGGCTGGCATTCGAGGGCGGCAGAGTCGTGCACGAGATTCGCGGCGGTTTGAACCGCTCGATCAACGCCGAAACCGCGAACCTCCGACGGGCCGCCGCGGCGTCGGTGGTGCAGCAGACGGCGGCGGAACAGGTCAGCCGCGACACCACGCTGTGGGGCCGGCTGCCGCCGGCGCTTCGCGAAGCCGCGATGCTGCGCCAGGAGCATCCCGGCCTGGACCTGGCTGCGCTGGCACGCCACGCCGGGTGCAGCCGTTCGGCAATGGCGGGCCGCTTGCACCGTCTCGTGGACGCGTCGCAGCGCGCCGCGCCGGTGGTAGTGTGAGATGAGGACGTCGGTGCTCGGCGACCCGGCTGCGCTGCGACGCTGAGTGGCGAGGAGAGGACGATGGGCGTGAAGGTTGGGATCAACGGCTTCGGCCGCATCGGGCGTCTCATCCTGCGAGCTGCGCTGGAGCGGGCGCCGGAGCTCGAGGTGGTCGCGGTCAACGACCTCACCAACGCGGCAACCAATGCGCACCTTCTCAAGTACGACAGCGTGCACGGCCGCTTTCCCGGCACCGTTGCTGCCAACGGCGACAGCATCTCGGTCGACGGCAGGAGCATCTCGGTGCTGAGCGAGCGTGAGCCGCAGCGCCTGCCCTGGGGGGACCTGGGCGTCGACGTGGTGATCGAGTCGTCGGGGCGCTTCACCGACGCCGAGCAGGCACGCGCACACCTCGAGGCAGGAGCACGCAAGGTGGTCATCAGCGCGCCGGCGAGCAATGAGGACATCACCGTGTGCATGGGCGTCAACGACGCCGCCTATAACCCCGCCGAGCACCACGTGATCTCCAACGCGTCGTGCACGACGAACTGCCTGGCGCCGGTGGCCAAGGTCCTGCAGGACGCCTATGGCATCGAGACCGGGTTCATGACCACCGTGCACGCCTACA
>JAFAJR010000103.1 GCA_019236085.1 Candidatus Dormiibacterota bacterium | reverse complement strand
CCCTTCAGCTCACCGACGGCGAGCCGCAGCTGTCCGACGTCCTCACTGTCGACGCCACGCCCGACCCGCGGGAGGACGGTGCGCCGCTGCTCAGCGGCGGCGGTGACGTGATCGGTGTGGTAGTCGATGCGGGCGGGGTGGCGCCCGGTGTGGTCGCCATCGCCGGCAGCGACGCCGGCGCGCTGCTCCAGAACGTCAGCGGCAACGGCGCCGCCGGCCAGGCGACCTTCGGCGCCAATTCGCAGCTCCTGGACCCGGCAACCGCAGTGGCTGCAGGGCTCCCGGCCGGCGCGTTGATCCGCTCGGTGGCGGCGGGCGGTCCCGCGGCCACAGCCGGTCTGCAGCCTGGGGATGTGGTGACCGCCGTCGACGGCACCGCTATCGACGCGTCACATCCCTTCGAGCCGGTGGCTCTGGGGCTGACCCCGGACCAGCAGGTGACGGTGACCTTCTGGCGCGCAGGGGCCACCCAGGCGGTCACCCTGGTGGTGGGGAGCACCGTGCCCGCGGGGCAGTGACCGGCTAGCATCGCCGCGATGGAGGTCTCCTACCACGGCCTGTCCAGCTTCCGGCTGAAAGGCCGCGAGACGACCGTGCACATCGACCCGCCGCAGAGCGCTCTGCCCGGGCTGGCGCGCTCGGGCCGCGACATCGTGGTGCGCACCGAGGGGCCCACCGACCCCGCCAAGCTGCGGCAACGGGACGGCCACGTCCAGGAGGTGAGCGGTCCCGGGGAGTTCGAGGTGCGCGGCGTCTCGGTCTTTGGGCTGCCCGCCGACGGAGCCACGCTGATGCGCATCGAGGTGGACGACATCCGGGTTGTGGCTGCCGGGCGGCTGCAGCGCCAGCTCAGCGAGGACGAGATCGACGCTCTCGGCCACGTCGACGTGCTGGTGCTGCCGGTGGGCGGCGGCGACGCGCTCGGGGCGGTGGACGCCACCAAGGTGGTGAGCGCCGTGGACCCGGCGATCGTGGTGCCTGCCCGGTTCCGCTCCGGCGGCGCCGCCGAGTACGACCCCGTGGACAAGTTCGCCAAGGAGATGGGGCTCGCCGAAGGAACCTGGCAGATGCAGCCGCGCCTGAACCTGAGCGGCCCTCCAGCACAAGGCGACACGGTCGCCGTCGTGATCCTCGAGCCGAGGGCTTCGTAGCTCGGACACGATGTTCGGCGGGTGGCGCCGCTGACGCGTGGCGAGACGGGGCGGCGGTTGTCCGTCGTGGCGACAATCGTGGTCGCACGGCGAGCGAGCCGCACAATTCTCCCCGCGGCGAGCGAGACGAAGATCCCGAGTCGCTAGACGGACTGCCGCCGTCCCGGCGACCCGCCTACGAACATCGGTGCGCCGCTCCGCCAGGCGGCTGGTAGACTTGCCGAAAACTCCGGGAGGCTCTGCGATGGCGAAGTTCGTGTTCGTGACGGGCGGAGTCGTCTCCTCCCTGGGGAAGGGGATCACAGCAGCCTCCATCGGCACGATCCTCAAGGCGCGCGGTCTGCATGTCGGCATGCAGAAGCTCGATCCGTATCTGAACGTCGACCCGGGCACCATGTCGCCCTACCAGCACGGCGAGGTGTTCGTCACCGACGACGGGGCTGAGACAGACCTGGACCTGGGCCACTACGAGCGCTTCGTCGACGTTGCCCTGAGCAAGGCGAGCAACGTCACCACCGGCAAGATCTACGCATCGGTGATCGCCAAGGAGCGCCGCGGCGACTACCTCGGTGGGACTGTGCAGGTGATCCCGCACATCACCAACGAGATCAAGCAGCGCATCCTGCGCGTGGCCGAGAACGAACTCCCCGAACCCGACGTGGTCATCGTCGAAGTGGGTGGGACCGTGGGTGACATCGAGTCGCTGCCCTTCATCGAAGCCATCCGCCAGATGAAGAACGACATCGGGCGCACCAACGTGTGCTACGTGCATCTGACGCTTGTGCCGTACGTCAACGCCAGCGAGGAGTTCAAGAGCAAGCCCACGCAGCATTCGGTGAACACGCTGCGCTCCATCGGCATCCAGCCGGACGTCATCGTGGCGCGCAGCGAGAAGCCCATCGGGCAGGCGCTCAAGGACAAGATCGCGCTCTTCGGCGACGTGGAGAAGCGCGCAGTCATCAACGTTCCCGACGCGAGCTCCATCTACCAGGTGCCGCTCATGCTCGAGGAAGCCGGGCTCGGCGAGTTCATCACAGAGGTGCTCGGGCTCGGCTCCAGCGAACCGGACCTCGGGGAATGGCGCGAGCTGTGTGAGCGCATCGCGGCGCCGAAGCCTCCGGTGCGCATCGCTGTGGTGGGAAAGTACGTCGAGATGCCCGACGCGTACATCAGCGTCATCGAGTCGCTGCGTCACGCGGCGTTGCACTGCGGCGCCGATCTGCAGCTGCAGTGGGTGAACTCGGAGTCACTCGACGCCGACGCCACGGCGCTGAAGGACATGGACGGCATCGTGGTTCCTGGCGGCTTCGGCCACCGCGGCATCGAGGGCAAGGTGCTCGCCTCGCGGTTCGCCCGGCGTCACCAGGTGCCGTACCTCGGATTGTGCCTCGGCATGCAGTGCGCGGTGGTCGACATCGCCCGCGAAGTTCTGGACGCACCTGACGCGAACTCCACCGAATTCAATGCGTTCACCTCGCAACCGATCATCGACCTGCTGCCGGAGCAACGCGACATTGAGGAGAAGGGCGGCACGATGCGCCTCGGCGTGTATCCGTGCAAGCTCACCCCAGGAACCCGCGCGGCGCAGGCGTACGGCGAGGCTGTCATCTACGAACGGCACCGCCACCGCTTCGAATTCAACAACCGGTATCGCGACGACCTGGCGCGTGCAGGCGTGGTGTTCTCTGGGACCTCGCCGAATGGACGCCTGGTGGAGGTCATCGAGCTGCGCGATCATCCCTTCTTCGTCGGCTCGCAGTTCCACCCGGAGTTCCGCTCCCGTCCCGGCCGGCCGCACCCACTGTTCCGCGAGTTCATGGCAGCCGCGGTCCGCGGCAGCCAGGGTGTGACCGAGCACATCGAAGCCCCCGCACTGGAGACGGCAACCGCGGGCTGACACCGGCGAAACCCTCCCGCCGCTGCGACGTTCCATCGCCAGCGACATCACAACGGGGGACGACACCGATGGCAGCCAGAACGATCCGGGTGGCGACTCCGCTCTCCGCAGCGGTCCTGGTGGGCTGCGGCACGGCGG
>JAFAJR010000367.1 GCA_019236085.1 Candidatus Dormiibacterota bacterium | reverse complement strand
CTTCGGCGACTTCGTGCTCACCAGCGGCAGGCGGAGCGCCTACTACGTCGACGGCAAGCAGGTGACGCTGCAGGGCCGTGGTCTGCATCTCGTCGCGCTGGCTGTGCTGCAGCGCTGCCGCGAGCTGAACGTGACAGCCGTGGGCGGGCTCACGCTGGGCGCGGACCCCATCGCCGCGGCCGTCGCTGCGCTGAGTGGATCGACTGATGACCCCGTCGACGCGTTCATCGTGCGCAAGCAGGCGAAGTCTCACGGGACGGGCGCGGCCATCGAAGGGCCGCCGCTGCACCAAGGTCAGGAGGTGGTGCTCGTCGACGACACGCTCACCACCGGCGGCACCTTCCTGCAGGCCGCGGCTGCGGTGCGAACCGTGGGGGCTGTGGTGGTGGAGGCGATTTGCGTCGTGGACCGCGAGGAAGGCGGAGCCGAAGCGCTGCGCGAAGCGGCGATTCCCCTGCACGCGCTCTTCCGGCGCAGCGAGTTTTCTCAAGAGCCGGCCGCCGCCTCGAACCAGCCCGTTTCCTGAGATCGTGCGCGACCGCGACGTCGCTGCCTTCGACCTCCGCGCTAAGGGCTACGAGTCCGGCCGGCACGGAAGGCTGCATCTGGAGATCGCCGGCCGCACCGCCGCGCTGGCGCTGCGCACAATTGAGACACCGCGCAGCATCCTCGACATCGGCTGCGGGACCGGATACCTGCTGCGCCGGTTGGCGACGATGATTCCAGGCGCTCAAACGCTGTGCGGTATCGACCCCGCACCAGCGATGGTCGATGTCGCTCGCCGCACGACAACCGACGGCCGGGTTCGCATCCGGGAGGGCTTCGCTGAATCTTTGCCCTGGCCGGACGCGTCATTCGATCTTGTTGTCACCACGACGTCGTTCGATCATTGGAGGGATCAGGCCCGAGGGCTGCGTGAGTGTGCCCGGGTGCTGCAGCCCGGAGGGGCGCTGGCGCTGGTGGACGTCATCTCCAGGCTGCTGTGGCCGACGCTGGTCCTGCCCTCGTATGCCGGAAAGGCGCGCACGCCACCGAGAGTTGCGAGCCTGCTCCGCGACGCCGAATTCACCGGCGTTCGCTGGCACCGTGTCTACGCGTTGATCATCAACGCCGCGACGGCGCAAAAACCCTAAAAGTTGGCGTGGCTCCCGCAGGTGAGATCACCGGAGACCGTCACGGTGTTCGAGGTTCCGCCCTCCGTCAACGTGCCCGTCACATGCCCACCGGTGGCGCTCACGGTGGCGCCGGACCCGGGCGCACCTGTCAGCGACAGGCTGCCGGCGGAGGATGACGCGAAGAGCGTCAGGCGCGACGTCGTCGCTGTGAAAAACGCGTCCCACTTGGTGCCGGCGATGTCGAGAACGCCGATTGCCGCCGCCGATATGCCTTGCGAGAAGGTGTCGCACTCGACGAAGGCTGCGTCGAAGCCGTTGCTGACCATGCCCTTCGAGGTGGTGCCGTTGAAGACGACGGTGGTGGTGCCGCGCGTCTGGCCTCCACACGCCACAGTCCCGCTGATGGCTGACAGCGTGCCGATCGAGCTTGCGCCACTGGTGCCACCGGCTGCAGGCGAGAGCATCGCGCTGAATGAGCCACCTGTCTGCACGTCGAAGCCGCTCAGCGGACCACTGAAGTCGCGCTCCTGGTAGGTGCTGCCTCCGCCGCTGCGCAGGCTGACGCTGATGCTCGACGGCGACAGCGAGACCAGGGCCACGACGTTGGCTTCACCCGTTGCTATGAGCGCCGATGTCGTCGCGCCCTTTGTCGACGGCGTGTTGCAGCGGATGAAGCTGGGCGACGATTGGGTGCTCGACAAGCCGCCGGTACCGGTGAATGCGAACGACGCAGTCGCAGGACCCGAGGGCGCCGCCGTCGGAGTAGGCGTCGACGATCCGCTTCCGCTAGAGCTCGGCGTCCCGCTGCTGCCACACGAGGCAAGCATCGCCGCCAGCGCGCACAGCAGTGCCGATGTTCCGGCGCATCTCCCACCCGACATCCCGGCAAGTATCGCCGGGACCTCAGGTGACGTCAATCACACTTCAGCGGCCCAGGATGCCGCGCACGATGGCCCCGCCCGCAGCACCAGCCGCGCCCGCTTCCACAGCCTGCTGCGGCGAGAACTCCCCGAGCGCCTGGGCCAGCTTCTGCAACGGCAACGACTGCAGCCACACCCGGCCGGGGCCGACCATCTGCGCAAGGAAGATGCCGTCGCCGCCGAAGATCTTGTTCTTGATGCCGGGGACGGTGGTGATCTGGAACTGGACGGTGTCCTGGAACATGCCGACGTGCCCGGGGTGCACGCGCAGCATCTCGCCCGGCTGCAGGTCGTACACCACGATCTCGCCGCTGAGCTCGCACCACGCGCGTCCCTGACCGCCGATCTTCTGCAGCCTGAAACCGTCGCCGCCGAAGAAGCCTGCGCCGAGACGCTGCTGGAAGGCGATCGACAGTGTCACGCCGTTGTTCGCGCAGACAAACGCATGCCGGTGTGCCAGGTACTGCATGCCAGGCTGCGGCGCCACGTCAACAGGGAAGATCTGGCCGGGCAGCTTGGCGGCGAAGGCGACGCTGCCGGGCGCTCCCTGCGCGGTGTACTGCGTCATGAAAATGCTGCTGCCGCCCATGGCGCGCTTGAACACACCGCCGATGCCTCCGCCGCCACCGAACTGCGTCGACGTCTGCATGACGATGCTCTGTGACATCCAGGAGAGCTCTCCGGACTCTGAGAAGAGTGCCTCGCCGGGCTGGAGCGTCATCTCCAGCACCGGCATGACCGTTCCGATGATGCGGTCTTGCATGGGTGCTGCCTCCGTGGTCGATGTCGCGGCAGATCAGTGTAGGCCTGCCGCGGCCGGGTCTCACGCGGTGGCGTGCAGCAGCGCCACCGTGCCGAGGTTGAGGCGCCGCAACGTCGGCATCCGCCAGTTCGCCTCGACTGCGCAGCGCAGCATCTGCTGCGGCGTGAGGTACGTCTCCACGGTGTCGGTCAAGTAGCGGTATGCGGACGGGTCGCCGGTGAGACGGCTGCCGACACGCTGGACCACCTGGCCGAGATATGCCAGGTAGAGCCTGCCGATAAGCCCTGGCGGCGGCCGGAGGAACTCGAGGAGCACGACGCGGCCACCCCGTTTCGCGACGCGTCGCATCTCCGCCAGACCGCGCACCGGGTCGGCCAGGTTGCGCAGCCCGAACGCGATGGTGACCGCATCGAACAGGCCGTCGTCGAAGGGAAGCGCAAGTGCATCAGCGGTGATCCATTCGACCGAGGGGTCGCGTATCCGTGCACGGGACAGCATCGTGGCGCTGAAATCAACGCCGGTCACGCGGCCGGTGTCACCAACGCGGCGTCGCAACTCCCTGGCGAGCAACCCTGTGCCGCAGGCGACATCGAGCGCGGAATCGCCCGGATGCAGTGCTGTTGCGTCGGCTGCGAGCCGCCGCCAGGCACGATCGCGACCGAAGGACACCAGCGTGTTCGTCGCGTCATACCCCTTGGCGATGCTGTCGAACATCGCCCGCACGGCGTGCGGGTCACGGCGTTGCTTCATGCGGCCGGCGCTCCGCGAGTCTCCATAATCGAAGCGTGACAGAGTTGAGCGGGGCCGTCGGTCTCGGCCTCGCGGCGAGGGGCGACATCCGCGACGTCGTGGAGTGGACCCGCAGCGCTGAACGGCTCGGCCTCGAATCGGTGTGGCTGCACGACAGCTATTTCGAGCGCGACCCCATCAGCTTCCTGGCCCCGATGGCGATGGCCACTTCCCGCATCCGCCTCGGCGCAGGAGCGCTCAATCCGTACACGCGCCATCCCTTCGTCGTGGCAACAACCATGGCGTCGCTCGACAACCTGGCTGAGGGTCGCATGGCACTGGCGATGGGCAGCGGCCTGCCGTTGCGCCTGGCACAGATGGCAATCCCCGCAGAGAACGCGCCCGGGCACGTGAGCGAGTCGATCGACCAGATCAGGACTCTGTGGCGCGGCGAACGGCTTGTGCTGAATCCCAACGTGCCGCCGCTCGTGCCGATGTTCGCGCCACCGAAGCGCATCCCGGTGTACATCGCGGCCTACACCAAGCGCTACCTGGAGATCGCCGGCGAGAAGGCCGACGGCTACCTGGCGCGGCCGATGGAGTCGCTTCCGGCCTTCGAGATGATGCGCCAGCAGGTGATCGACAGCGCAATGCGTCACGAGCGGGATCCTGCGTCCATCGACTTCCGCGGGTACCTGCTCTGCTACATCAGCGACTCCAGGCGCGAGGCGCTCAACCGTGCAAAGCGCGAACCGTTTGTCATCTACATGATCTCGATCCTGTCCGACGTATCGATGCGCCGGGCGGGCGTTGCCAAGGAGCTGCGCGACCAGGTGGCAGCGTTGTGGCGCGCCGAGGACTACCACCGCGCTGCCGAGGCAATTCCCGATGAGCTGCTCGACGCCTTCGTGCTTGTGGGAACGCGGGAGGACGTTGCGCGGCGAGCAGGCGACTACCACCGCGCCGGTATGACCGTGCCGCTGCTGCAGCCCGTGGTGCAGGACGACGAGCAGGTGAGAGCGACCCTGGAGGCCTGCGTGCTGTACGGCACCCGTTCAGTGGCTGCGGAATCTGCCGAGGCAGTCTCGCCGGCAACCGGCGTCCCCACCGAGCGCGCCGCATCGCGCTTTCGAGAGCGTGTGGCCGGGGTGTACGAGATCGTCCGGCCCTTCAGCTTCACCGCCTCCCTCACGCCCATTGCGGTCGGCGCCGTGTTCGCCGCAACCCAGGGTGGGGTCAGCGGCGCCGGGATCGGTACGGCGCTCGCCGCGGGAGTCCTCCTGCACGCCGGCACCAATGTCATCAACGAGATCTACGACGTGCGTCACGGCATCGACTCGATCACCTCGCCGCGAGCCAGCCACGCCATCGTCAAGGGGCGGCTCACCGAACGGCAGGCGTTCGCTGTGGCGTTCACCTGCTTCGCGCTGACGATCGCGCTTGGTGGCTACCTTGTGTACCTGCGCGGGCCGCTGATGGTGGTGCTCGGCGCCGCCGGGTTGATCGGCGGCTACTTCTACACGGCGCCGCCGTTCCAGTACAAGTACCGCGCGATGGGTGTGCCACTGGTGTTCATCGAGATGGGCGTGCTCATGACCGTCGGCGGATATTTCGCAGCCAGCGGCCGTTTTGATTGGCGGGTGGTGCTGCTGTCCGCGCCGGTGGGATTGCTCACCACGGCGATCCTGCACGGCAACGAGTGGCGTGACATCGCAGAGGACATGCGCACCGGCTTCAGCACGCTCTCCGGTGAGCTGGGCAAGCGAGCTGCGTACGTCACCTATGTGTCGCTCGTTCTTGCCGCATACGTCGTTCTTGCAGTGATCGTGATCGCCCGTGCGGCACCCGTCCTCGCGCTGCTCGCCATGCTGAGCCTGCCCGCAGCCTGGTGGGTGCTTCGCTCCGCGGAACGCGGCTACAGCGGGAGCATCGGCGACATCAACACGATCGACCTGATGACAGCGCGCGTGCACGCGGTCTTCGGTGCATTGCTCCTGTGCGGCATCGGCTTCAGCGTGTTCGTGCATTGAACGGCGCACCCCGAACCGCGATTGGCGGCCGCCACGCCGCCATGGCCATGGCGGGCGCGACGGTGATGTTCACCACGGCGTTTCGTGGCAAGCGCCACTTCTGGCCGAAGATGGCCGCCGGCGGTGGGGCTCTCGGCGCGTTCTCGCTGCTCGCCAACCCAGAGCTGCGCAGAACACGCGTGAGCGCCGCTGACGTCGTGAAGGGACTTGCGTCAGCTGCTGCGCTGTACGGCGTGTTCCAGGTTGGCGATCGCTTCGCACGCCGCTTCATGCCCAACGGGGCCAACGAGATCGACGACATCTATCGGAAGCGGAACTCGGCGCCGCTCCCCGCAATCGTCGCGGCGCTCGCCGTCATCGCGCCTGCCGAGGAGCTCTTCTGGCGCGGGCTCCTGAACCGCTACATGGCGCAACGGCTGGGGCCGGTGTGGGGCAACGCTGCGGGGGCTGCGGCGTACGGCGGCATCCACCTGGTCTCGGGGAACCTCACGCTCACCGGCGCGGCCGGTGTCGCCGGCGCGTTCTGGAGCCTGCAGCACCTCTTCGACGGCAGCATGGGTGCGCTGATCGTGAGCCACGTCGCCTGGGACATGTGGATCTTCCTGGTTAGGCCCACCGCCTGAGGGCTAGCATCCGGCTATGGCCTACGACGAAGCGCTGGCAGCGCGGATCCGCGAGCAGCTGAAGGGACGGAGCGGCGTCACGGAGCAGCGGATGTTCGGCGGCCTCGCGTTTCTCATCAACGGCAACATGGCTGTCGCCGCCAGCGGGCAGGGCGGTGTGCTGGTGCGTGCGGATCCCGACACGGGGCTGCGCGAGCTGAGCAGCCTCGGAGCGGAGCCGATGGTGATGCGCGGCAGACCGATGGACGGCTGGCTGCGTGTCGACGCTGGCAAGGTGGGCACCGCGAAGCAGCTGGAGCGCTGCGTGAACCACGGCGTCGGCTTTGCGAGCTCGCTGCCGACGAAGCGCTAGAGGCCCAAGGCTGTCCTGGCGATGATCTCCTTCATCACCTCGTCAGTGCCGGCGCCGATGCGGATCAGACGCGAGTCGCGGAAGTACCGGGAGATGTGCGTCTCGGCCATGTAACCCATGCCGCCGAAGAGCTGCAGGCAGGTGTCGGCGACCTGGCTGGTGACGCGGCCCACGAACAGCTTCGCCATGGAAATCTCGCTGACGGGATACTCGCTGCGGTTCCAGCGCTCGGCGACGCTGTACACGAACTCCTTGGCAACAGTGATGTCGGTGTACATGTCGGCCAGCTTGTGCCGGTTGACCTGGAACTTCCCGATGGGACGCCCGAACGCCTCGCGCTGCTTGCACCACTCCAGCGTCTCCTCGAACGCCACCTCAGCCCCGGCGATGGCTCCGGCGGCGCCGATGAGCCGCTCGCCCTGCAGCTCCCACATGAGGTGATAGAAACCCTCGCCGACCTCGCCCACGATCGCGTCGTCACCGACTTCCACGCCGTCGAACGCGAGCTCCGCGGTGTCACTGGACCACATTCCAAGCTTCTTGAGCTTGCGCGACACAGTGAATCCCGGTGCTGTCTTGTCGACCAGGAATAGCGTGATGCCATGGGCGCCGTCCTCCTGCGTGCCGGTGCGGCAGACCAGAAGGATGTAGTCGCAGCGCACGCCGTTGGTGATGTAGAGCTTGCTGCCGCTGATGCGCCAGTGGCCGTCGACGCGCTCGGC
>JAFAJR010000341.1 GCA_019236085.1 Candidatus Dormiibacterota bacterium | reverse complement strand
AGCCGAACAGCTTCTGCGCGTCGGCGTGGATCGCGTACAGGTAGCGGCCATCACCGGAGATCGCTTCGTCCCGGAAGCCCTTCTTGCCCTGCCCGGCCGAGGCCGCTACCGGATCGGGCAGCTTGAGGCCCCGGTCGGCGGTGATCTCATAGCTCGACACCGTTCCGTCGCCGAAGTTTGTCACGTACGCGAAGCGGTCATCCTTGGTCAGCGCGACCCAGCACACCTCGCTGCGGGTGTCGCCGACAGAGCCGCTCACCATGGTCAGTTCGCCGGCCCCAGACACCGCATAAGAGGAAGCCGCCGCGGCTCCCGCCGCTCCGCCGAACGCCTCAGAGACGATCAGCGACCCGCCTGCCGTGAGGGCGAAGCCATATGGCGTATGGCCCAGGACTTGATCGTGGTCGGGCCCTGCGCATGGCCGCGCTCGTCGATCAGGAAACTGCTGATGGTATCTGTTCCGCGTTCGGTCACGATCAGCACTGTGCCGTCGGTTGTGAATGAGACCTGGGCCGGATCCGCGCCGGCGCTGCTCAGCGGCCGTGTCGAGTCCGGGATCGCGGCCAGTTTCCCGTCGGCGAGATGGAACCCGCTGATGCTCGGGGTGCCGTTGTTGAGTGCGTAAACCAGCGCGCCGCTGACGGCGACACTGGTTGGCTTGCTGCCGCCCGAACCGGCACGGTCGGCCAGCCGCAGGCCGTCCGGCTGGACCGCGAACAGCGACAGCTCGTCGCTGCCGGCGTTCACCACGAGCAGCCACCGGCCATCGTCGCTGAGCACGACAGAACCGGCCGAGGCCAGGTGCGGCGAGCCCGTCCCGCGCCCGCCCGTGGAGTAGCGGCCCTGCGGGGTGAGCGTGCCGTCCTCTGCCCGGCTGAACGCGATGGCTTCGTTTCGGGCGGCGTCATTGGTCTGAACATAAACAGCGGGTGACATGGCTCTCCTTCAGCTCTCCGGCTCCTACATCGGTGAGTCACCCCAAAGGCACGAGCGTTACACCGCATCACCGGAGATTTCCTCGTGGCTGACCTGCTCACCTCAAAGGGGCCGTTGCGGCGGGCGCTGACCGGGTGCTCCTGCACGCCCGGCTGCGTGACCTGCGGCATGGCCGATATCGCGTTCACCACGGCGTCGGTCGGCGCCGCCCCGTTCGGGTTCGACTTCGACCGCGCCGGTCACCTGCTGGTCTCGGACGCCGCGCTCACCACCGGCCGCAGCGGCGCCTGGATCGGCATTATCAAGCAGGGCAGGCTAGTAGCTGTGGACACCGTCCGCGCCGCGCCGGTGGTCTGAGGACAGCAGCCGCCCGGCGGCTCTACCGGTCCCTTGTCGTCGCAGGTTACAGTCGTCTACGTGTTCGGGTCTCGCCAGGCCGGACCGCTGCATCCAGCCCGGACGACCGCTGGCGGGAATCTGTCACTACGACAGAGGCGGTGGGGGTTGGAGACGGCTGGCACTGCCGAGGTCGTGATCACGACCAAGTTGTTCAGGCCGAGCCTCCGGCAGCAGACCGTGGAGCGCAAGCGGCTGCATGACGTGCTGCGTCAGGGACGCACGCTGCCGCTGACGCTGGTCGTCGCGCCGGCGGGATGGGGCAAGAGCACGCTCGTGGCCGACTGGCTCGCCCACGATGAGGTCCCAGCGGGCTGGGTTTCGCTTGATGGCGGCGACAACGACCCCAAGCGCTTCTGGCGGTACCTGCTGCTTGCCGCCGACCAGGCGGGCTCGGCGGCGGGTGCCGCCGCCCTGCGCCGGCTGGATGCGGCCGGCTCCGACGTGCTGCGTGACGTGCTACCCGCGTTCGTCAACGGGCTGGCGTCCGCCGACGCTCCCCTGGTGCTCGTGCTGGACGACTATCATCTCGTTACTAATGCGCAGGTGCAGATGTCGGTCGCGATGTTGCTGGAGCGTTCCCCGCCCCAGTTGCACCTGATGCTCATCACCAGGGCCGACCCGCTGCTGCCGCTCAGCCGCCTGCGGGTGCACGGGGATCTGGCCGAGCTGCGGGCCGAAGACCTGCGGTTCAGTGCCGGCGAGGCGCTGGAGTTCTTCAGCGGCCGGCTCGGCCCGCTCCTGTCGGAGCAAGACGTGCTCAGGCTGCTGGCGCGGACCGAGGGATGGGCCGCGGGACTGCAGCTGGCGGCGCTGCGGCTGCGCGACCGGGCCGACCCGTCGGCTTTCATCGAGCGGCTTACCGGCGCGGACTGGCACATCGTCAGCTATCTCGGCGAGGAGGTGCTGGCCAGCCAGCCCTCCAGGATCCGCGAGTTCCTGCTGGTGACCTCGGTCCTCAACCGTATGTGCGCGCCGCTGTGCGACGCGCTCACGGAACGGGCCGATGGCATCGAGCTGATCAGCGAGATTTTCCGTGCCAATCTGTTCCTGGTCCCGCTGGACGATGAGCACCGCTGGTTCCGGTATCACCACCTGTTCGGCGGCCTGCTCCGGCACGAGCTGGCCCGGACGGCACCGGATCGCCCATCGGTGCTGCACCGGCGGGCGGCCCGGTGGTACGCCGACCACGGCGACGCCGCGGAGGCGATCGGCCACGCGATCGCCTCGGGCGACCATTCGCTCAGCGGCCGGCTGGTGGCCGCGAACTGGCACCAGCCGTTCAACGCCGGGCAGCTGGAGACGGTGCGCATGTGGCTCGACGCCCTGCCCGCCGAACTCGTCGCCACCGACGCGTCCCTGTCGGCGGCCCGGGCGTGGGTGGCCCTCGACACGGGCCGGCTCGAGGAAGTCGGCGCCGCGCTTGACGCCGCCGAGACCTCGGTTCCGCCCGATACCCACCTGATGGTGCTACGCGCGCTGCAGATGTACAAGACCGGCGATGTCGGCGGGGCGGCGGCCCGGCTG
>JAFAJR010000343.1 GCA_019236085.1 Candidatus Dormiibacterota bacterium | reverse complement strand
CATGTGGTCGGCAGACGGCAGCGAGGTCTGGCTGTTGTGCTCCGCCGAGGGCACCGTGCACCTCTGGGCGGTGTCAACAGGCGACGGAACCTGGCGGCAGATCACCGAGGGCAAGCGCAACGTCTACGCGGTGAACGCCGCGGCGGTGAGCGCGCACTTGGCATTGGGGGTCTCGACCCCGCAGGTCCCCGGCGACGTCTGGTGCTTCGACCTCGCTTCAGGTGACGAGCGCCGCCTCACCGACCTCAACGCGGAGCTCTTCGCAGGCCGCGGCCTGGCCACGGTGACGGAGTTCCACGCCGATGCCTCGGACGGCGTCGAGCTGCAGGGCTGGTGCATGCGGCCGCCGGGAGCTGCGCCAGGGCTGGCGCTGCCGGCGGTGCTCCAGGTGCACGGCGGCCCGATGGCCATGTACGGCTGGTCGTTCTGCCTCGAGTTCCAGGTGATCGCCGCGATGGGGATGGCCGTGGTGTACGGCAACCCGAGGGGCAGCGTCGGCTACGGGGCTGAGTTCGCCAGGGCCATCGCGCTGCACTGGGGTGAGCGCGACCACCAGGACCTGCTCGAGCTGATGGACGCTGCCATCGCCCAGGGCGGCATCGACCATCAGCGCACCGGCGTGGCGGGCGGCAGCTACGGCGGCTACATGACGCTGTGGATGCTGGGCCACGACGCCGCACGGAGATGGAAGGCCGGCGTGGCCATGCGTTCGATGAGCAACTGGGCCACCTTCTTCGGCAGCAGCGACATCGGCGTGCGCTTCACGCTGCTGGAGGCCGGCGCCCCGCCGTGGGCTGATCTCGAGACACTGATGCGGCACTCGCCGATCACATACGTGGACCGCATCCGGGCGCCGCTTTTGCTGCTGCACAGCGAGCAGGACCTGCGCTGCCCCATCGGCGAGTCCGAGCAGGTGTTCACTGCGCTGACACATCTCGGAAGGCCGGTGCGTTTCGTCCGCTTCGAAGGGCAAAGCCACGACCTCTCACGGAGCGGCCACCCCCGCTCACGCGAGATGCGGCTTCGGCTGATCGCCGACTGGCTGGAAGAGCACGTGGTGCACGCCACAGTCCCCGGCGCCGCCAGGCTGGCCGACGCCGCCAACTAGCTGAGGGTT
Source organism: Candidatus Dormiibacterota bacterium (assembly GCA_019236085.1). GTDB lineage: Bacteria > Chloroflexota > Dormibacteria > Aeolococcales > Aeolococcaceae > JAFAJR01. Next base: position 1,555 of record JAFAJR010000343.1, on the reverse strand, counting down.
GGCCACCGCCTTGGGCGTGGCATAGTGGGTTGCAGGGATGTTCCACCAGATCGCGCGCAACAAGCGGAAGTCGGTGACCGTAGTGATCGCCTTCTTCCTGGTGTGGATCGGTGCCGGCGTGGGCATCGGCAAGCTGGCCTCGCTCAACTCCGGCGACGCGGGCGGCATGATCGCCGGCGGCGTCATCGCCGGCATCCTGGCGATGCTCGCGGTTCTGTGGGCACTCAGCCTCGGGCAGTACACAGTGCTCAAGGCGTCGGGCGCCCAGGAGGTGACCCAGCAGCAGGCGCCGCAGCTCTACGACATCGTCTCCACGCTGGCGATCGGAGCCGGCCTGCCGATGCCCAAGGTGTACGTCATTAACGATCCGTCACCGAACGCATTCGCCACGGGCCTCAGTCCCAAGTCGGCAGCGATCACGGCGACAACAGGCTTGCTTCAGACCATGAACCGTGAAGAGCTCGAGGGTGTGATCGGCCACGAGATGAGCCACGTCCGCAACTACGACGTGCGGCTGGTGCTCATCGTGAGCACCGTGGTGGCGCTCGCGGCGCTGCTGTCGAGCCTGCTGTGGCGCTCGCTGTTCTTCACGCGCAACGACCGCAACAGCGGCCCGATCCTCTTGCTGATCATCGCGTCGGCGACTGCGCTGCTCATCATCGGCGCCATCGTCGGGCCGCTGATGCAGTTCGCGCTGTCACGCTCACGCGAGTCGCTCGCCGATGCCAGCGGCGTCGAGCTGACGCGCAACCCCGCGGGCCTGCTGCACGCGCTGCAGAAGCTGCAGCAGAACGACAAGCCGTTCCGCGGCATGACGCACGCCACAGCGGCGATGTGCATCGACAATCCGCTGGAGCACCACGCGGGCTGGTGGCACCATCTGTACGACACGCACCCGCCGCTGGAAGACCGCATCGCTGCGCTGCAGAAGATGCTGAGCGGCCAGGAGACGTAAGAGGGACGGCGCCCGGCACCGTCAGTGGGTGCCGAGCGGGGGGCTGCGACGCCGCTTGCGCAGGAGGGCCCCCACGGCTTCGCGGTGGCAGAGCGAAGCGGGGGTGCGGAAGCCGTGGGGAGCCCGAGCGAGCGGCGATCGAGGGGCCCCGCGAGAGCAGGACCTGCTGACGGTCCCCGGGACAGTGCCTCTTACTCTCCTGCCGCTCCGTCGATCTGCTCGCGCAGGATGTCCATCTGACCGGCGTGGCGTGCCGTCTCCTCCACCATGTGCACCATGATCCAGCGCAGCGACTCGTGCGGTGAGTCGGGCTGCCGCGACTCCTCGTCGAGCCCATGCGCAGCAGTGATCTCGCGTGACTGCTCGCACTCCTGCTTGTAGAACGCGACGACTGACTCCACCGTCTCACCGTCTTCGAAGCCGAACTCGAAGGCGATGCGCTCCGACATCGGTGCGCGGAATGCGTCGCTGCCCAAGAACCGCCGCTGGAACTAGCCGCGCTCCACGTAGCTCAGGTGCTTGACGATGCCCAGCAGTGTCGTGGGCGAAGGCACGAGGTGGCGCGTCGCCTGCTCGAAGCTGACGTCCTCCACCTTCCGC
>JAFAJR010000170.1 GCA_019236085.1 Candidatus Dormiibacterota bacterium | reverse complement strand
CGAGTACGGACGCGAACGCGACGAGCAGAAACAGCGCGAGATGGCGCGAGTCGAGCAGGCTTCGCCCGAAGCCCTCACCGGCCGTGATGAGCAGGACCGCAGGGCCAAAGCACAGCACGGTCGCCACCAGGAAGAACAGCGACTTGCGCCACTGCCCGTTGTAGAGCTGACCGAGCCCGGGGATCAAGGACAGCGCGGCGGCAATGCGTGGATCGCGGCGCATGGATGCAGCACTCGGAGCGTCGCTCACCATCTAGCCGCGGGATCTCACCGGGTGAAGAAGGCTCGATAGCAGAAAAACGCGGCCAGGAGCAGCGTGGTGATGGCCCAGATGCTGACGAAGAGCACGTCGCCCCAGCCGGCGTCACCGGGATACAGGTTTGCGATGAGAGGTGTCATGTGTTCAATGCGACTTGAAGTTCTCGAGAAAATTCTCGCCGAACATGATGATGACGACAACGATCAGCAGCGCGAGGAACATCAGGGCTGTCCCCACGATGTCGCGGGCGAGGGTGCGTCGTCTCATCATGCGGTCCTCATGGCAGTGTGGAGTAGCTCTCCCAATGGCGGATGAACTGGACGAGGAGCTGGATCTGGTCCTCGCTCAGGGTGTGCGGCGGCAGCGGCTGCTGCTTGTCACGCGTGGGATCGTAGACGAAGCCTGGTGAGACGTTGCCCCAGTTCGGCATAACGCTGCCGAGGTGCTCGAACCCGGTGAAGCCGTACTCGATGCACCGGTAGTAGTAGTCCTCATTGAAGTAGCCGAGCCGGTCCTGGTTGTTGAGCGGCGGGCCGACGCCGCCCTCGCCCTGACCGCCGTGGCACTGCGCGCAATTCTTGTAGTACAGCGCCGCGCCCTCGGTGAACGAGTAGACGGGATTGATGATGAGGTTCTGGTGCGCGTCGTCGATGCCGCCCGTGTTGAGCCCAAGGCGATTGCCGTTGTGGCAGATGATGCAGCCGGTGGTGTCGATCCCCTCTTGAGAACCGGGAGGAAGGGTCGCCGGATTGGCGAAGTCGGGGAGGAAGCCCGGCAGCTGCGCGGTCTGCTTCTGTCCGTTGATCACGTAGCTGTACGAGGTGAACCCATCGGATCCGTAGCTGCTGTAGCTGAGCGCAGGCGGATTGAGCCCGCCGCTGGCCGTGATGTACGCCGGGTGAATCCCTGTGAGGTGGTACTGCTGCGCCAGCTGCGTCGCGTCCGGCGCGTACTTGAAGAAGTCCTGGCTCAGCCGCTGCGCCGCCACCACCGGACCGATTGTCTGGATGTCGGGGACGTGGCAGGAGATGCACCGCTCCACTCGGAAGGTGCTGCCCACCTGCGCGTTGGAGAATGTCGGGAACAGCTGCTGCACCTGAATGTTGAAGTCGCCGGCGCCGTAGTCCTGCTGATACTGCTGCTGGATCCCGAGGTAGGCACGGTCGTTGCTGTCCTTGGCGGCAGCGATGCCGACCAGGATGAGCAGCAGCGCGCTCAGGGCGACGAAGAGACGCGTCACGTCGCCGAGTTCAGGCAGCCCGTGTTGGTGGGGCAGGGTTGTCCGAGGACCATCGGCCAGTTCCAGTTGAACGCCTGCCCGCGGAAGAAGACGCCGATGACGACGAACGCCACCGCCAGGCACATGTAGATCGTGAACATGATGATCGCGACCTTGCGGTCCTGCAGTCGACGCGAGGGATTGCGGTCGAGGTACGGCGTCAGGATCATGAAGATGATCACGAACGTCGGGAAGGCGACACCGGCCATGACCGGCGGGAACCGCTCCAGCAGCTCCTGCAGCCCGACGAAGTACCAGGGCGCCTTGGCCGGGTTGGGCGTGATCGCCGTGTTGGCGCGCTGCAGCAGCGGTGCGTTGACCTGGATCGACACCGCAAGCAGGAACACGAACATCGCGAGCCCGGCGAGGAATTCCTTCCACACCAGGTGCGGGAAGGTGACAACGGTCTCCTCCTCCTCACGCCGGCGTACGACCAGCGGCGCCGCCGCGAGCTCGGGGCCGGTGACCGGCCGCTCGGGCCGCGCGAGCGGGCTCCGCGGCGTCCGCACCGCTCGCCCGCGTCCGTCTCCGTTCCCGCCGCCGACTACGGTGGCCATCAGAGTCCTCCGGTGAACCCGTCCTTCCGGACGCGCCAGAAGTGTACGACCATCAGCAGAAAGCCGATCAGGGGCAGGGCGATCACATGTAAGACGTAGAAACGGATCAGGGCACCTTGCGCCACGCCGCGACCTCCAAGGAGCAGATAGCGGGTGTACGGCCCGGCGATGGGCGCGTACTTCGCCATGTTGGTGCCGACGGTGATGGCCCACACGGCCAGCTGGTCCCAGGGAAGCAGGTAGCCCGAGAACGACAGGAGCAGCGTCACGAGGAGGAGCAGCGTGCCGATCGCCCAGTTGAACTGTCGCGGCGGCTTGTACGCGCCCTGGTAGAAGACGCGGGCCATGTGCAGCCACACTGTGATCACCATGCCGTGCGCCGCCCAGCGGTGCATGTTGCGGATCACGAGTCCGAATGTCGCGACGAACTGCAGGTCCTTGATGTTCTGGTAAGCCTGGTCCACCGACGGGATGTAATAGAACATGAGGAAGAGGCCGGTGATGGTCAGCAGGATGAAGAGGAAGAACGACAGGCCACCGAGGCACAGCGTGTAGCTGACGCGGATCGCCGACTTCTTGACGCGCACCGGGTGGATGTGGAGGAAGAAGTTGGTGAGCGCTGTTCGCGCTGCCACCTTGTCCGAACGGGGCAGGCCGTGACGGAAGATCGATCCCCACACCTGCTCGACGAAGG
>JAFAJR010000077.1 GCA_019236085.1 Candidatus Dormiibacterota bacterium | reverse complement strand
AGCACCACCGGCGTGCGCCCCGCGCGCTTAGTCGCCGACCCCGCCCACGGGCCTCTGCCGGCGCTGATGCTCGTGCTGACGGTGCTCACCGGCGTGGTCGACGCGGTCAGCATCCTCAGCCTCGGCCGTGTCTTCGTGGCCAACATGACCGGCAACGTAGTGTTCGTCGGCTTCGCGGTTGCCGGCGCGAGCGGCTTCTCCCTGTCGGCATCCCTCTCCGCGCTCGCCGGCTTTCTGGGTGGCGCCGCCCTGGGTGGCGCCGCGGTCGGGCGGCTGGGCGGCCATCGCGGGCGTTTGCTCGCCGCGGTCACCGCGGCCGAGCTGGTCCTCGTCACCGTAGCGTTACTCATCACGGCGCTGGCCGGCGCGAACCTCGTCACCGGCGAGAAGGTCGCGATCGCCGCGCTGCTGGCGCTCGCGATGGGCGCCCAGAACGCCGCAGTGCGCGATCTCAAGGTGTTCGACCTCACGACCACGGTGTTGACGATGACGCTGACCGGGATCGCCGCCGACTTCCGGCAAGGCGACCGCTTCGCCATTACCCGCCGACTGCTCGCGGTCTTGGCGATGTTCGCCGGAGCCGCCGTCGGCACGCTGCTCGTGCTCAAGGTCAGCAACACGGCCGCGTTGGGCCTCGCCGCGCTCCTGCTGATCACCGTCGCCGCCACGGCCGCCACTACCAGCCGCACCAGGGCCACTTGGCAACCCAGAAAGGCCTCTGAATGATGTTGTCAAGTGATCGAGATGTCAGTACCTGACTGAAGCGACTCGACTGAACGCGCTTGCGGTTGTGACGAGTCTGGCGGAGGGAGAGGGATTCGAACCCCCGAGCCCTTGGCGGGGCTTGCGGTTTTCAAGACCGCTCCGATCAACCACTCCGGCATCCCTCCGTGGTCGATCGCATGATACGAGCGGTTTCGCTCAGGCGCGTGCCACCTCATCGAGCTGGTCTGCGTGCTGCTCGAGATGGCCCACGAGGAACTCCTCGACGACGCGCTCCATCCTCATTACCCCCAGTGAGGGGTGCAAGCCGCGCGTATCCCACGCCGCGCTGTCCAAGGCTGCGAGCATGTGGCGCAAGCGCTCGATTCCGGAATGGGTCTCACTCCACAGCACGGCGACCGGTTGCCGCCGGTCGCGCTCGATTGCCGTGATGCGCCCCTCATCGACCTTGGTGCGCCCGAACGGCACCGGCTCACCTTCGTAGGAACCGATGACAATGCGCGCCTGCTCGATCCAGTAGGGGACGAACTCCGCGCAATGCGCCCACACCTGGCCCGAGTCCCACCGTTCGCCGCTCGAAGGATCGGGTGCGGTCAATGCGTGGTCGCTCGGGGTCTCCGCTGCGTGCGATGCAAAGCGCGCCGATACAGCGTCGAGCCGAATCAGGAAGGAGTCGGCAGCGGACGTGTCGGTCATGGTCGCAGCGGAAACAACGTTGCCGGCGACCCAACTGTGTTGCGCAGCGTGCCGAGTCGCTCAACGGTGAGCTCCACGACATCGCCCTCACGCAGCCAGGGGAAGCGCTCCGAGCCGTGCACCAGCGATAGCTCGAGAATGCACCCGGTGCCGCAGGTGCCGGAACCGACGACATCGCCGGGCTCGACGCGCGTGCCGCGCGATGCGTACGCCAGCATCTCGCCGAAGCTGTAGTAGATGTCGGCCAGCGAGGCCCGCGAGTATTCGACGCCGTTCACCGTCGCGGTCATCATCAGGTCGAAGGCATGGTCCTTGCGCGCGTCCTGCAACTCGTCCGGTGTTACCAGCATCGGCCCCAGCGACGTGGCAAAGTCCTTGCCCTTAACGGGACCCATGCTCAGCTTCATTTCGCGGCGCTGCACGTCGCGTGCGCTCCAGTCGTTCATCACGCAGTACCCGGCGATGTGCGACTCCGCGTTCTCAGGGTTGAGGTCGTTGCCGCCTCTGCCGATCACCGCCGCCACTTCGAGCTCGTAGTCCATCTCCTGGCTGCCAGGCGCGATGGGGATGATGGCGTCCGGACCCGTCACGGCATAGGGGTTGGAGAAGTAGAAGACGGGGAGCTCGTACCAATCGGGGTCCATGTCCAGACCGCGTCGCTGTCGCGCGGTGCGGACGTGCTGCTCGAATGCGTAGAAATCTCGAACCGTCGGGGGATGCGGGACCGGCGCTAGCAACGTGGCGGTCGCGAGTGCAACGACATCGGCGGGATCGCGGCTGGCACGGTCCGCTGCCGATGCCAGGCGCTCGCCGTCGTCACCCAGGAGTCCCAGCAGGGTCTCGCCCGGCGGCAGCGCCTGGATGCGGCCGCTGTCCACAAGCCCGGTCCGTTCGGCACCGGCCCCGTCACGAAAGCTGACCCAGCGCATGACGTCCTCCTCGCAGGTTGCGGTCGCTCAGGCTAGCGGACCCTATACTGGCCGGGCCTGGGGAGGTGGCTGAGAGGCTGAAAGCGCCCGCCTGCTAAGCGGGTGAGGGACGTTAAGTTCCTCCGAGGGTTCGAATCCCTCCCTTCCCGCCATTTGTGATCGCCTCGTAGTGGTCCGGTCAGCGGGGATCGCGCCCCGTCGCTGCGATGAGCCGCTGCTGCTGGTCCGCGTCGGGCCCAGGCTCCACCGCTGCAGCGAGAGCGCCCGCTTCGCGCCACACCTCGAGGCGCGGGGCGAGAGTTGCGGCGGCAGCAGCGACGAGCTCTGCATCCATCTGCTCATCGCCGTGAATCGCGCGTGCCAGGTCCCAGGTGTGGATCACGACATCGGCGCACACCTCGGCGAGGTAGTCGTGCGCCGGCACCTCTCCATATGACAGATGCACCGTTCGGTCGAGTGCATCTTCGGGCTCCACGGTTTGCATCGCCGCAGCTGCCGCTGCGTTCCATGCAGCGGCAGGTTCGTCGCCGGCGAGGTCACCGCTGAGTGCGTCGCCCACGTCCTCGATGGTGCGTCCTGCCATCAACGGTTCGATCCACCGGACTTCGCCGATGACATGGTTGACCAGCTGGTGCACATCCCATTGCCGGCATGGTGTGGGGGCGTGCCATTGATCCGGTGCCGCCGCGCCCACGCGGCCACCGAACCCGTCGAAGGCTCGCGCCAGCGACTCCCTGACGTCCATGGTCATGCGGCTGCGGGCGTCATCGAGGCGATCACATCGAGGGCGCTGCGCAGCTTGTCCCGTGCATAGCTGAAGCATAGGCGGACGTGATCAGGACTGCCGAAGGCGACGCCCGGTACCACCAGCACCCGCCGCTCGGC
>JAFAJR010000229.1 GCA_019236085.1 Candidatus Dormiibacterota bacterium | reverse complement strand
AATGTCAAGCGTCTCCCTGTGCTTGCGGCAGATGGAACGCTGATCGGCATCGTCTCGCGGCGCGACGTGCTGCGCGTGTTCACCCGCGCCGATGAGGAGATCCGGCGGGACATCGTCGAGGGGGTCCTGCCCCACTGGATGGGGCTGGATCCGCGCACCGTGGATGTCGCGGTCAGCGGCGGTGTGGTGCTCCTCCGAGGCGGCGTAGAGCGGCGCAGCGACATCGAGGTGCTGACGCACTTGATCGCCGGCCTCGACGGTGTCGTCGCGGTGACCAGCGAGCTGCGGTACAGCATGGACGACGTGCACGTGCGGCCTCCGGTGGAAGCGCACGTCACCTGACACGCAGTCGCCCCGCCTCAGGGGGTGCGTCGCTGCAGCGTCGCGGAGCCGAGCAGGAGCGCGCCGACGGAGTACGCGGCAACGATGAGCACATCGGCGGCGACGGTGCCGGCGAAGGCCCCGCCGCTCGCGAGGCGCGTCAGTCCGTCGTACGCATAGGTGAGCGGAAGGGCATCCGATAGCCACTGCAGGGGCCCGGCCATGAGGTCGCGCGGTCCGAGGATGCCGCAGAGCACCAGTTGCGGGATGACCACTGCAGGAAAGAACTGCACCGCCTGGAACTCGGTGTTGGCGAAGGCGCTGACGAACAGGCCCAGCGCCATCCCCAGCAGCGCATTGAGCACGGCGAGTCCAACAAGGCCGACGGCGTTGCCGTCCAGGTCGAGACCGAATCCGAGCGTCGACACCAGGCACACCAACCCCGCTTGCACGACGGCAACGGCCCCAAAGGCGGCGGCGTAGCCGCCGATCACGTCGAGCTTGTGGATGGGCATGCTCATCAAGCGTTCGAGGGTCCCCGAGCGCCGCTCGCGCAGCATGGTGATGGAGCTGACTAAGAACATGGACACGAGCGGGAAGATCCCGAGCAGCGGGACTCCGATGTGCTGGAACGCGGCTGGCGCGTTGTCGAACAGCCAGCGAAAGAGGCCCATCAGCACACAGGGAACCAGTAGTAGCAGTGCGACCGTGCGGGGGTCGTGGCGGAGCGTGCGCAGCACCCGTCGTGCGGTAGCGCCGGTCATGCGCAGATTCACGATGCGTTCACGCGGTCACCGCGTCGCACCAGAGCGATGAAGGCGTCTTCAATGCTCGTTGTCCCGGTCCTGGAGCACAGGTCAGCCGGCGCACCGGTGGCGAGGATGCGGCCATCGCGCATCAGCACGAGGAGGTCGCAGTGCGCTGCCTCGTCAAGCACGTGACTGGAGACGAGCAGGGTGCGCCCCGCGCCGGCCAGCTGCCGGAAGAGGCTCCACAGTTCGATGCGCAGCAGCGGGTCGAGTCCCACCGTGGGCTCGTCGAGGATGAGCACCTCCGCGTCAGCGAGCAGCGCCACCCCGAGTGAGACTCGGGACTGCTGGCCGCCTGAGAGCGACGCGACGGTCCGGTGCTCCAGTCCGCTCAGACCGACGTGCTCGATCGTTGCTGCAACACGGGGAGCCGGCGCACCGGTGATCGCGGCGAAGTACTCCAAGTTCTCGTGCACCGTGAGGTCGGCATAGGTCGCTGGAGCTTGCGTGGTGTAGGCGATGCGATGGCGCAGCTCCGGCTGTCCCGCCGGCAGCCCGAGCACGCTGAGACTGCCGGTCACATTGCGCTGAACTCCAACGATGCTGCGCATCAGCGTGGTCTTGCCGCAGCCGCTGGGGCCGAAGAGCCCGATCACCGCGCCGCGTTGCAACGCAAACGACACGCCGTCGAGCGCGTACTGCCCGGCGCGGCGGACGCGCAGATCGCGCGCCACCAGCACGCCGGGCTCGGTATCCCAGAGCACGACTCCGGCCTGTGTGTCAGACCGTCAGCGCCGCCTCTTGCTGCTCGTGTTCCTTGGGCTTCACCGCGGGCGTCAGGGGTACCACGACGACCGGGACTGGCGCGTGCAGCGTGAGTGCGTGGCTGGTGCTTCCCAAGAAGAGCTCGCCCAGCGCGTGCAGCGCGCGCGTGCCCACCACGATCAGGTCGGCACCCACCTCGGTGGCGGTTTCGCGCAGCTTTGTGGCCGGTGAGCCGTGCAGGATGCGCGTCTCGTACGCAACGGATGCCGCACGCAGCGGCGCGCAGAACTCGGTCTCCACTCGCTGCCGCGTTGACGCTTCGACCTCATCGATCACGGTCTGGGGCACGTACGGCACATACCCGGAGGCCGACGCCAGCGGCGGCGGAAAGGGTTCTTCGATGTGCACCAAGACCACTCGGGCCTGCAGCGCGGCGGCGAGGTCCGCCGCAACCGCGACCGCGTGCTGCCCATGCGGCGACCCGTCGGTTCCTACCACGATTGTGTTGAACATGCCTGTGCTCCTTTGTTTTCTGTCTAGGCGAGCAGCATGCCGCCGTCGACGACGACGAACGTCCCGGTCATGTAGTCGGCCGCCGAGGATGCGAGGAACACCGCCACCTTGGCGATGTCATCCGGAACCCCCATGCGCTTGAGCGGGATTCTCTGCAGGAACGCGCTCGTCATGGCTTCCATCTGCTCGGCGCTCATGCCGGTCAGCGGCTGCGCGGTGCCTTCAGTGGTGATGCCACCTGGGGCGATCGCGTTCACCGTCACGTTGTAGGGAGCCATCTCCAGCGCGAAGTTCTTGGTGAAACTCAGTACGCCGCCTTTGCTCGCGTCGTACGCGGCCAGGCCCGGGAAGGAGGGATGCACCGAGTCCACCGATGCGATGTTGATGATCTTGCCGCCCGTGCCTTGCTTGCGCATCTGCACGCCGGCCGCCTTGGACATGTAGAAGACACCCTTGAGATTGACCGCGAGCAGATGCTCGAAGAACTCCGGAGTCATGTCGAGCACTGCTGACGTGGGGAAGATGCCCGCGTTGTTCACCAGGATGTCGAGGGACCCGAACTGCTCGACGCAGCGCGCGATGGCCTCGCGGCACACGGGTTCCTGGCTGACGTCGAGTCGGCAGGCGACAGCGCGCCCGGGCATGTCGCCGAGCTGCGCGGCGGCGCGCTCCGCCGCCTGCTCGTCGACGTCGGCGACGACGACGTTCGCGCCTCCCTCCGCAAGGCGGTTGGCGATGCCGTGACCGATACCCTTGGCGCCGCCGGTCACCAGGGCGTTGCGTCCGGCCACCGAGAAGGGACCCCACAGGTTGGGCCCGATCTCGGTGCGGGGTTGAACGAGCTGCTCAATCATCTGCGTTCCTCCAGGTATCCGTTGACTACTCTTGAGCGTGGCCCGGAGCGAGTGCTGCCGCCAGAGGATTCCGCCTCGCGGCGGCCGGGTCCAAGGTCCTTGCTAGGCTCAGCCGTCCGAGGTGAACAGCGAGTCGCTGCTGATCGCCAGGGCCGCCGCGAGCGTCACCGGGCAGAGCGTCGCCTGACCCGGGACCGCGTACGGCTGCCCCGTGCTCTCCGCCGGCACCAGCGCGTGTCCGGAGCATGGCAGCAGCTCGCCGACTTTGACACGCGGACAGGAACCGTCCGCAGCCGGGCCAGTGCAGCGCTGCACCTCGGAGCCGCTGCTCTCGTC
>JAFAJR010000120.1 GCA_019236085.1 Candidatus Dormiibacterota bacterium | reverse complement strand
GCGGTCATCACCGTCCCTGCGTACTTCAACGACGCCCAGCGCCAGGCGACCAAGAACGCCGGCCAGATCGCCGGGCTCAACGTGCTCCGCATCATCAACGAGCCCACCGCGGCGGCTCTTGCCTACGGCCTCGACAAGAAAGAGAACGAGAAGATCCTCGTCTTCGACCTCGGCGGTGGCACGTTCGACGTGTCGATCCTCGAGGTGGGCGAAGGCGTGTTCGAGGTCAAGGCGACCAACGGCGACACCCACCTCGGCGGCGATGACTACGACCGTCGCATCGTCGACTGGCTCGCCGACGAGTTCAAACGCGACCAGGGCATCGACCTGCGCAGCGACCGCCAGGCGTTGCAGCGTCTGACCGAGGCGTCGGAGAAGGCGAAGATCGAGCTCTCGCAGCGTCAGGAGACGGAGGTGAACCTGCCGTTCGTCACCGCTGATGCGTCGGGGCCGAAGCACCTGGCGATCACGCTGTCACGCAGCAAGTTCGAGCAGCTCACCGCCGACCTCACCGACCGCTGCCGCGGGCCATTCCTCGCAGCCCTGAAAGACGCCGGCATGAGCGCCTCCGACCTCGACGAGGTGATCATGGTCGGCGGCTCGACGCGCATGCCGGTGATCCAGGAGCTGGTGAAGGAGCTCACCGGCAAGGAGCCGCATCGCGGTGTGAACCCGGACGAGGTCGTGGCCATCGGCGCAGCCATCCAGGCCGGCGTGCTCAAGGGCGACGTGAAGGACGTGCTGCTGCTCGACGTCACGCCGCTGTCGCTCGGCATCATGACCGAGGGCGAGGTGAACACCCGGCTCATCGAGCGCAACACGACAATCCCCACGCAGAAGACGCAGGTGTTCTCGACCGCGTCGGACAGCCAGCCCTCGGTGGAGATCGTGGTGCTGCAGGGCGAGCGCCCCATGGCTCGCGACAACCGCATCCTGGGCACGTTCACGCTGGACGGCATCCCGCCGGCGCCGCGTGGCCTGCCGCAGATCGAGGTGACGTTCGACATCGACGCCAACGGCATCCTGCACGTCACCGCCAAGGACCGCGGCACCGGCAAGGAGAACAAGGTGACGATCACCGGCTCCACCACGCTGCAGAAGGACGAGGTCGAGCGCATGGTGCGCGAGGCGGAGTCCAACGCCGAGGAGGACCGCAAGCGTGCCGACTCGGTGGAGACCAAGAACCGCGCGGAGCACCTGGCGTATCAGGCGGAGCGCGCACTGAGCGATGCCGGTGACAAGGTGCCTGCAGAGGTGCGCAGCGACATCGAGTCCAAGGTCAAGGCGGTTCGTGACGCAATCAGCAGCAACGACACCGACGCCATCAAGCGCGCCCAGGACGAGCTGTCAGCGGCGATTCAGAAGATCGGTGAAGCGGTGTACGCGCAGCAGCAACAGCAGCAGGGGCCGCCCGATTCCGATGCCGGCGACGGCGCCGGCGAGGAGCACGCGTCCACCGGCGCCGGCGGCGGAGACGACGTGGTCGACGCCGAGTTCAAGGAGGTCTGAACCAACGAAGGGGGAGCAGGCTCCCCCTTCGCGCAACCCCCACCTTGCGGTGTCAGCTGCGGCGGAATGAATCCGCCTTCGCTGACGGTGCCAAATCAGACCCGGCGTAGCGGGTCGTTCAGCGGCGGCGGCGCCGGCGAGGTGCTCTGCGGCGGCGATGACGCCGGCGGCAGACCGGTCACCTGCTGCCTGCCGGCCGCGCTGCGGCGGACGCCGCGGCGGAAGAACGCCTGCAGCAGCACCGGCACCAGGACGGCGACGACGCCGGTGATGAAGGTGAGCCCGTTGGGCAGGTCCGCTTCGTTGCCCAGCCCCTCGTAGCAGAAGAGCGCCGTGAGGAAGGCGGCGATGATGACAACGGCCATGCCGCCCACGAGCACCATCTCCTGGTTTCGCTCGTGCACCAGGGGATGGTCGGGTCGTCGCTGCGCAAAGACGCGGAAGATGTTGAGCCCGGCCCAGGAGTTGAGCATGAGCCCGCTGACGAAGGCCAGGATGGCGATGGTCCAGCGGAACTCCGCCAGATGCTTGGCGATGAATATAGAGATGTTCACTGCGATCAGCCCCACCGGCGTCACGGCGCCGATCGCCGGGATCATCCAGCGCTTGAGGAAAGCTGCGGGACCGCGGCGGCGTGGCGCCGGTTCGCCGCGGGCGGCTCGTCGGATCACAACAGCTACAGAGTACGTTCCGCCGCGCCCGAGCGACGGCGCCGGCGTGACCCGTCCGTAGCGAAACCGCGAACACCCGGCCCTGTGGATCTTTGTCAGCGCAGACATAGGCTCGGTGGATGGCGTTGCGTCATGCACTGGGCAGGAGCCTGGCGACCCGCCTGCTCGCCGGCGGCCTGGCGTTCACCCTGGTCGTGATCGCCGGCATCAGCGGGCTGGTACTGCTGAGCCGCAATCAGCAGACTGACTCCAGCGCGCTCTCCAGCGCCGACAACCGCGCGTCGGTGGCGCAGCAGCTGATCGAGCGCATCACTGAACCCGAGGCGGTGTACGGGGCCACAGCGCTGGCCCGCCTGCCGGCGGTGCAGACGGCCCTGGCATCGGCGAACCCCGCAGCGGCACTCGAGGCCGAGTTCAGCAACGGCCGTTTGATGGCTTCTCCGGGGCTCAACGTCGTGGTTCTCAACGCGGCCGGCACCGTCCTGTACACAACCGAGTGCGACAGCGCCGGACCTCGCGACACCGTGGTGCACCCGGCGACCGCCGTCTGCGAGGCGGAGTCGGTGCCACATGTGACCGCCTCTTCTCTGTCGGTGAGCCAGGCCCTCTCGTTCGACGCCGGCGACCAGGACGTCGCCGGCACCGAGCTGCTCGGCGCGGCGCCGGCGCTTGATGCCGCAGCGCCGGTGTACGACTCGATGTCGGGAAGCCACGCGGCACTCGGCATCGTGGTGTACAGCTCGCCGCTGGCTGTGGCGTTCGCTCGCTTCGCACCGGTCATCGGCTACCAGCCGGCATTCCTCAGCGCCGCGGGGCTGTTGCTGCGCTTCTCGTCGACCGGCGCGGTGTCCACGGCGACCATCGACCCGGCGCTGACCAGTGCGGTGCGCTCACAGTCGAGCGCGCCAGGCACCGGGCTTCTGGCGCACGCCATCTACAGCGTGACGGGGAACGAGCAGGTCGCCGGCAGCTTCGTGCCACTCGCCTCGCCCGGCGGCGGGGTCGCCGGGCTCGTGGGCGTCGAGGTGCCGCTCTCGGTGTTCGCCGCCGGCACCGCGCAGGATGAGCGCACCATCGCGGAGCTCGCCGTCACCGCCATGGTGCTGGTGGCGATCCTGGTGCTGCTGTTCGTCGACCATTTCGTCCGCCGCCCGGTGGCGCGGCTGGAGCGCGGCGTCGGCCGCATCGCCGACGGTGACTACTCGAGCGACGTCCCAGTGACGTCACACGATGAGCTGGGCAGGCTCGCCACATCGGTCAACCGGATGCGCGAACGCATCGCCGGCTACGTGCACCATGTCGACGGCTCGCTGCAACGCCTGCAGGACGTGTCCCGCGCGCTCACCACAACCACCGGCGGTGTCGAACGCCTGCAGGACGCGGTGCTCCAGGCGGCAGCGGCCACCGTCGGCGGTGCAGCCACCGCGGTGCTGTTGGAGCGCAGCGGCGACACGCTACGCGCAGTTCGCCATCTGG
>JAFAJR010000062.1 GCA_019236085.1 Candidatus Dormiibacterota bacterium | reverse complement strand
CGCCGGCGCGCTCATGTCGGCGTCCCTGGGAAGGGCGAGCATGCGTCTCCTGCTGGCTGCCGCTGCAGTGTTTTCCGCCATGGAGCTGGTGCTCGCGCCCCTGCACACGGTGTGGGCGGTTGCTGTCGTCCTCCTCGCCACAGGCGTGGCCTTCGCGCTGTACTCGTCGCAGAGCAATGCGACGCTTCAACTCTCGGTCCCCGACCGGCTGCGCGGCCGCATCCTCGGCATCTACGGCTACGTGTTCTTCGGCACAGCGCCGGTCGGCGGCCTGCTCGCAGGCTGGCTGGCGCAGGTCGGTGGCACGCCGCTCGCCTTCGCGGTGGCCGGAGCCGCCGGTGTGCTGGCTGCGGCATATGGCGTGGCCGACTGGCGGCGCAGCGTGCCGCAATGTGAACTGGCTGCGGTGACGTGACGGCGTGACGGCGGCACAGCGCGTCGTCATCGCAGGCGCCGGTTTCGCCGGGCTGTACGCGGCGAAGGCGCTGCGCCACCTCGACGCCGACGTCACCATCGTCGACCGCAACAACTACCACCTCTTCCAGCCGCTGCTGTACCAGGTGGCGACCGGGCTGCTCGACCCTTCGCAGATCGCCTATCCGGTGCGCGCCTCGCTTCGCCGCTCCCGCAAGGTGTCGGTGGTCATGGCGGAGATCGAGTCGGTCGATCTGGAGGAGCGCCTGCTGCACACCACAGCGGGAAACATCGCCTACGACATCCTGGTTGTTGCCACAGGCAGCACGAACAACTACTTCGGCATCCCGGAGATGGCCGAGGCAGCGCCCGGACTGAAGACGCTGCCCGACGCGCTGCATCTCCGCGCGCTCATCCTCGCCGCGCTGGAACGTGCCACGCGGTGCAGCGACGACGCCGAGCGGCAGCGTCTGCTGTCGTTCACCATCGTCGGGGCAGGGCCGACAGGCGTGGAGATGGCCGGAGCCGTCAGCGAGCTGCTCACCGTGGTGCTGGGCGGCGACTACCGGGGATTGAGCCGTTCTGAGGCGACCGTGACCTTGCTCGAAACTCGCGACCAGGTGCTGGCCACCTTTGCCCCGCGGCTGGGGCGCCGAGCTGTGAAGACGCTGCGGCGCAAGGGTGTGACAGTGAAGCTGGGACGCCAGGTGGTGCGTGCCGAGCATGGCTCACTCGTACTCGACGACGGCAGCCGCGTCGACGCCGGAACGACGGTCTGGACGGCGGGCGTGCAGGCGGTGCAGCCAGCGGGGCTGGAGTCACTTCCTCGCACGGGACAGAACCGAATCGCGGTCAGCGACTCGCTCAGTGTTGCCGGGCACCCGGAGGTGTTCGTCGCCGGCGATTGCGCTGCGCTGATGGTGCGCGGCGCTCCGCTGCCCATGCTGGCGGCTGTCGCGCTGCAGCAGGGACGCCATATCGCAACTGTGCTCGAGGCCCGCAGCCGGGGCCTGGCCGACCCGCCCTTCCGCTACCTGGACAAGGGAAACATGGCCACGATCGGCCGCGGAGCGGCAGTCGCCGACATCGGACCGGTGCACATCAACGGCTTCATCGGCTGGCTGATGTGGCTGGGTCTCCACCTTCTGTACATCGCCGGCTTTCGCAGCCGTGCTGTCGTCATCATCAGCTGGGCACAGAACTTCTTTTTCTTCGACCGCTCGGTGAGGCTCATACTCGACCCGGCGGCACGAGCGGCGGCGGCGAGCACGGAGGACAGATGATGCAACGGCGGCGGCTTGGTGACAGCCTCGAGGTGTCTGCGATCGGCCTGGGCTGCATGGGAATGTCCGACTTCTACGGCACGACGGAAGAACGCGACGAGCGCGAGGCCATCGCCACCATCCACCGAGCGGCGGAGATCGGCGTCACCTTCCTCGACACTGCCGACATGTACGGGCCGTTCACCAACGAGCAGCTCGTGGGACGCGCCGTCGCAGGACACCGCGACAGCTATCAGATCGCCACCAAGTTCGGCTTTGTGCGCAGTGATGATGGTTCGCAGCGCATCGACGGCAGCCCCAAGCACGTTCGCGAGGCGTGCGACGCCTCGCTGCAGCGGCTGGGCGTGGACCACATCGATCTCTACTACCAGCACCGCGTGGATGCGACAGTGCCAATTGAGGAGACGGTCGGAGCGATGGCGGAGCTGGTGGCGGCGGGCAAGGTGCTGCACCTCGGCCTCAGCGAGGCGTCAGGCGCGACGTTGCGGCGGGCGCAGACCGTGCATCGAATCAGCGCTGTGCAGTCCGAGTACTCGCTCTTCAGCCGCGACCTGGAGCGCGACGTCATTCCCGCGCTGCGCGAGCTCAACGTGGGGCTCGTGCCCTACAGCCCGCTGGGACGCGGGCTGCTTGCGGGGTCGGTGACCAGCAGCCGCGACCTGCCGGCCGGCGACGTCCGCCGTTCGCGCTTTCCGCGCTTCAGCGACGAGAACCTCGACGCCAACGCGCGCATCGCTGCCAGGCTGCACGAACTTGCGGCGCAGAAGGGATGCACGGCGGCGCAGCTTGCGCTCGCCTGGCTGCTGCACCAAGGCGACGACATCGTCCCCATCCCGGGCACCAAACGGCAGGCGCGTCTCGAGGAGAACGCCGTCGCCGCCTCGCTGGTTCTCTCGGCAGAGGAGCTGCGCAGCATCGAACAGGCCGTTCCGGCCCAGGAGGTACAGGGCGCGCGGCACTGGGACATGGCTTCGATCGAGCGCTAGGCCGCGCTATCGTCGGATCGATGACGGCCACAACGACCTCGCCGTACGCCTGGGTCCCGTCACCGGAGCAGATCCGAGCGTCGCGCATCCGCGGCTTCGTCGACTCGCTCGGCCTCGCCGATCTCGAGGAGGTGCAGCGCTTCGCCATCGCGGACCCGGAGCGATTTTGGACTGCTGTTGCCGATGACATCGGCCTCGAGTGGAGCAGCCGGTTCACGCAGGCAATCGACACTTCGCCGGGGATTGAATGGACGCGCTTCTGGGTCGGCGGCCGCCTGAACCTCGCCGCGCTGGCTGTTGACCGCTGGGCACAGCGCACCCCGGACAAGGAGGCAATCGTCTGGGAGGGCGACGACGGCGCAGTGCGTCGCTGGTCGTATGCCGAGTTGCACGGCGAGGTGCAGCGCGCAGGTGCGGCGCTGCGCTCACTCGGTGTCGGCGCCGGCGACGCTGTGGGGCTGTGCATGCCGATGATGCCCGAGACAGCTGCGCTGTTCCTGGCCTGCGCTCGAATCGGTGCTGTGGTGGCGCCGCTCTTCAGCGGCTACGGCGCGCCGGCGATCGTCAGCCGGCTGCGCGACTGCGACGCGAAGGTGCTGTGTATCGCCGACGGCTTCCTGCGGCGGGGCGGACAGGTCGACCTCAAAGCAACCGCCGACTCCGTCGCCGCCGACGTCCCATCACTGCGCCATGTGCTGGTGGTGCGCCGCCTCGGCCGGGACGTGACGATGCATGCGCCGCGCGACCGCTGGTACCACGAGTTGCAGCCCGATGTGGCCACAACGGCTGAGCCCGCCGACACCGCTGCCGATTCACCGCTCATGGTCATCTACACCAGCGGCACCACCGGACGGCCCAAGGGGACGCTGCACGTGCACGGCGGCTTTCCCGTGAAAGCCGCGCAGGACATCGCTCACTGCTTCGACGTCGGGGCCGCCGACAGGGTGATGTGGTTCACGGACATCGGCTGGATGATGGGTCCCTGGGTGATCTGCGGCGCGCTGATGCACGGCGCCACCCTGGTGCTGTTCGAAGGCACGCCTGACCACCCCGGTCCCGACCGTCTCTGGTCGGTCGTGGAGCGGCACCGGGTCAGCGTGCTGGGCGTCGCACCGACAGTGGTGCGCGCGCTGATGCCGCACGGCGACGAACCGGTGCGCAGCCACGACCTCGGCAGCCTGCGCGTGCTCGGCTCCAGCGGCGAGCCGTGGAATACCGAGCCGTGGCTCTGGTTCCAGCGCGTCGCCGGGCGTGGCCAGTGCCCGGTGATCAACTACTCGGGCGGCACCGAGGTGAGCGGCGGCATCCTCGGCTGCACCATGCTGCGGCCACTGCGTCCGGGGGCGTTCTCCTCGCCCGTGCCCGGCATGGCAGCCGATGTTGTGGACGAACATGGCAGAAGCGTCCGGGGCGCCGTGGGGGAGCTGGTGGTGAGGGCGCCGTGGCCGGGCATGACCCAGGGTTTCTGGCGAGACCCGGACCGCTACCTCGAGACGTACTGGTCGCGCTTCGACGGCGTCTGGGTGCACGGTGACTGGGCGGAGGTGGACGGCGACGGCCAGTGGTACATCCGTGGCCGCAGCGATGACACGCTCAAGATCGCGGGCAAGCGGCTCGGTCCGGCGGAGGTCGAGTCGGCGCTGGTGGCACACCCCGCAGTGGCCGAGGCGGCAGCGATCGGAGTTCCCGACGCGGTGAAGGGGGAGGCGCTGGTCGCCTTCGTGGTGCTGAAGGCGGGCGTCACCGACGGCCCTGATCTGCGCCGCGATCTCGCCCGCCGCGTCAGCGACGACCTGGGCAAGGCGCTGGCGCCGAAGGCTGTGGAGATCGTGTCAGAGCTGCCTAAAACACGCAACGCCAAGGTGCTGCGCCGCGTGGTGCGCGCCGTCTACCTGGGCAGCGACCCCGGCGACCTCACCTCGCTCGAGAACCGCTCAGCCATCGACGCCATCCAAGCGCTGCGAACCTCCTGATGCGCTACTCGTCGGAGTCCTTCCAGCTGAAGTGCTTCCAGCGGAAGAGGCCGCTCAGCCCCAGATGCTCGATGTGCATCTGCTGGAAGGGCTCGTAGCGCTCGGTCGCCGCACTGTCCACCGAGAGGTGCACCGCGTGCTCGGTGATGAAAGCCACGTCGGCGGCGGGAGCCAGCAGGTGTTTCTTCAGCGCGCCGTGTGAGAACACGATGCCGTGGAAGATGTCCTCCTCACGCAGCGCGGCGACCTCCACCACGTGACCGACCTCCACGCCGTCACTCGCGATGACGGGTGCATGCGCCGGGGTGTTGGTCCAGGCCACGCGCTGTTCGGAGGTGTCGGCCATGCCATGACGATACACCGCATCGTCCGTGAGGCATCCGCGCCGCCGGCGCAGCATCGCTCGTTGCGACTGGACACACACGGAGATGCACATGCCTGAGTTGATTGCGCTGCCCGGCAGCGCGTTCCACAGCAACGCTGCGCTGCGGCCCGGACACCGGCGGCTGGGATCGCTGACACCGCAACAGCGACACGAGGACATCGAGATCAGCCTCTACCTGCGTCAGCGGCCGGGCGGCCCCACCGTGCAGCAGAGCCTGAGCTGGCTGTCGGCGCACCCGGCGCCGGCGCGGCGGCATCTCGATGCCCAGCGGGTCCGCGATCAGCACGGCATGACCACGCAGGACCGCGACCTTGTGGTGCGCTGGGCACAGCAGAACGGCCTTCGCGTCACCGCCGAGAACGCAATGACACGGCGCATCGCGGTGCGCGGTGCTGCGGAACGGTGTGCGGAGCTGTTCGGCGTGGAGCTGTCTCGTTTCGCGACGGAGACCGCGGGACGCAGCGTCGAATACCGCGGGCACGCCGGCCCTGTGCGGCTGCCGCAGCCGCTCGCAGGAGTGGTCACGAGCGTGCTGGGTCTCGACGACAGACCCATCGCTCACTCGCACGTCCGTCAGTCCGGTGGCACGAGGCCGGCACTGGTCTCGTACGACCCGCCGGAAATTGCCGGCATCTACGCCTACCCGAGACTTCCCGGCGAGGGCCGCGGCATGCACCTCGTCGCCGGAATGATCGAGCTTGGTGGGACGGTGCACAGCGCCGACGTGGCATCGTCGTTTGCACGACTCGGGCTGGCGCCGCCATCCATCGTGAACGTTGCCATCGACGGTGCCGTGCCGCGTTCGGATCCAGACGGGGCGGACG
>JAFAJR010000371.1 GCA_019236085.1 Candidatus Dormiibacterota bacterium | reverse complement strand
GACCGCCGGCGCCGCGCGTCCGCGATCTCGCGGTCACCGGCCTCGTGCAGCCAGCGGCTGTTGAACAATCCGGTGAGGTTGTCGGTCATGGCCCGCCGCTCGAGCTCCTCATAGAGCTGCGCGTTGTGCCAGGCGGCCGCGGCCGTGTGGCCGAACAACGTTGCAGCTTCAAAATCCTCGTCGCTGAAGCGGTTCAAGCCCATGCGGCGGCAGTTCAGCATGCCGAGCTTGTGGTCACCCGCCACAAGCGGGATGAGCAGCAACGATTCGTGCTCGAACGGCGTGTTGGGCACCGCCGCTGCGGCGGGATGGGCGCCGGCGTTGCCCAGGTTCTGCGGGGCACCGGACGCGAACGCCCATCCGGTGACGCCGACCGACATGGAGAAGACGTCCTCCATGATCTCCTCCGCCTGGCGCCCCGTCGCGTAAGCCGGCACGAACCGATGGTTGACATGGTCAGCCGCGTAGATCGAGAGGTCGTCCACCGGGACCACGCGCTGCAGCTGGTCAGCGATGACAGAGAGGATGCGCTGCGGGTCGTGCTCAGCCTGGAGTGCGAGCGCCGCGCTGCTCAGCGCGTGCGGCAGGCTCTCCTGCGCCTCGACGGAGGCAGCTGGGTCCGCGACGCCGCGCACCCGCGCCGGCTGTTCCGGATCCACTGCTGCGGGGAAGCTCTCCACCTGTCGCGCCGCGAACCACGCCGGTTCCACCAGAACTGCGCCTTCGACGGCCGCACCGACGATCACCGGCCGGCTCAGCACGTTGCCCTGTCCGAACTGCACTCCGAGGTCGATGAGCGTGCGCAGGTCGGCCGGCGTCTCGATGCCCTCGGCGATGACCCGGGCATTGATGTGCGTGCCGAACGACAGCATCGACACGACAAGCGCGCGCCGCGACGCGCTGGACTGAATGCCGTGGATGAGGTCGCGGTCGATCTTGATGAAGTCGGGCCGCACCTCAGCGATCACCAGCATGCTCGCGTGGCCGGCACCGGCGTCGTCGATGGCGATGCGAAACCCCTTGGCGCGCAGATCGGCGACGATTCGCCGCAGCCGCGCCACGTTGCCGACAGGGAAGCGTTCGCTCACCTCGAGCACGATGTTGTTGGTGGGCACGCCCGCTTCCTCGACGAGACGTGCCAGGGTGTCGGCGCTTCCGCGCTGCTGCAGCGTGGGCAAGGTGATGTTGAGGAAGAGCGTCGCGGGTGCCGTGCCGCCGGCGCTTTTCACCGCTGTGCGCAGGCAGGCCGCATCCAGCTCCAGCTCCAGGCCGCATGCGGAGGCATCGTCGAAGAGGCGGTCGGGCGACTGCGGGGGTCCGCTTGATGGGTCGACCCTGCAAAGCGCCTCGTATCCCAGCGTGACCGAGTCGAGCAGCCGCTCGATCGGTTGCAGTGCTGTGCGAAGACCGGTGCCGGTGACCAGCCGGCGCAGCGCCGCCGGCGTGGCGCGCGGAGCACCACCGCGACGCGGCTCGGGCGACGGCGCACCGTCGAGGCGGTTCCACGCCGGACCGAGCTGTGCCGCCACGATCTCCAGGAAGGGCAGCATGCCGTCCATGTCCGCAGCGCCGGCCGTGCTCGCCGGCCATACGAGCAGGACGCCGATCAGGTCATCACCGGTCTCCACCGGCAGAGCCAGCGACGGCCCAGGACCGACCTCTCTGCGCAGCGCAATGCGGTCGCGGTTCGAGAGGTGCCCCAGGAGATTCGCGAACGACGCCGAGAGATCGTCGCAGGTCGCAGGGCGGCGACGCGACGCCGCCTCGTGGATGACTGGAAAGGTGTGGGTCCTAAGACCGAGGGCGCTCAGCGGCTGCCCCAGGATGCGTTCCACTCGCGCCAGCGACTCGGCCTCGCCTGAGTCGGCGAACAACCTGACGCTGTCGCCCTCGAGCTCGACGAAGTAGCTGCGAATGCCGGCCTGCCGCAGGCATTCGGCGGACAGCGTGAGCAACTCCTGTCGCGATCCTGCGCGCGCGACCTCACGGCTGAGTGCGGACAGCGCTTGCAGAGCGCGGTTGGACAAGTCCGCAGCATCCCCGTTGTTCTGCTGCATCCCAAGCGCAGTATCGAAGCTGCCGTTCCAGCAGCCGTGACAGACGTGTCGCAGAGCTTCACCGGCTCTGCCCTGCGCCTCCGCCGAGGCATGTGAGATCTGACCCG
>JAFAJR010000369.1 GCA_019236085.1 Candidatus Dormiibacterota bacterium | reverse complement strand
CCGCTGCGCGAGCTCCACGCGCTTTCCCGCCGTCTCAGGCAATGGCTCGACGCCGCCTATGCAGCAGGCCTCGAAGACGAGGACGTGGACGCGCTGATCGCGACGGCCCGGCAGCAACTCGCGTCGGAGGACATCGCATGACGCCGGCACTGACCGCGTTTCAGCTCGCGCGGCGCTACGGCCGATCGTGGGCCTTGCGCGATTGCTCGTTCGAGGTGCCGCCCGGCGCCGTCGCAGCCCTCATCGGCCCCAACGGCGCCGGTAAGACCACTCTCATAGAGATCGCGGTCGGCCTGCTGCAGCCGAGCGAAGGCCGGATAAGCGTTTTTGGTGAGCCGGTGCGCGGCGAGTCTCGCGCCTTGCTCAGTCGTGTGGGGTTCGTCGCCCAGGAAGCGCCGCTCTATCGCAGCTTCACTGTCGAAGACATGCTCAACGTGGGGCGGCACCTGAATCCCCACTGGGACGATTCCCTAGCTCGCGACCGCCTGCGGCGCCTCAGCATTCCGCTGGACCGCACGTGCGGCCGGCTTTCAGGCGGTCAGCAGGCTCAAGTGGCCCTCACGCTTGCGGTGGCGAAGCGCCCGGAGCTGCTGATTCTCGACGAGCCGGTGGCCCGCCTCGACCCGCTGGCGCGCCGCGAGTTCCTCGAATCGCTGATGGAGATCGTGGCCGGCGGCGACCTCACGGTGCTGCTGTCCTCGCACGTCATCTCGGACCTGGAGCGAGTGAGCGACCACCTCGTCGTGCTCTCGGAAGGCACGATCCTCCTGACCGGGGCCACCGAGCGCTTGCTCGCCGAGCATCTCGTGCTGAGCGGACCCCGCGAGGACATCGCGCGGCTGGCACAACGATGCACGGTGGTCGATGCACGTACCAGCGAGCGACAGATGACGCTGTTGGTGCGGCGGCCCGAGAGCCTGATGGATCCGTCCATCACAGTGAGCGGCATCGACCTGGAGGAGCTGGTCCTCGCGTACCTGCGACGCCGGCCTCTGCCGCACGTTGCAGTCCAGACCGATCTTGTTGCGAGCGCGTCGTGACCTGGGTCGTGTGGCGCCAGCACCGCGCCGAACTCTTCGGGATGGCGATGCTTTTGGCCGCGATTGCCGTCTTTGTCGCCGGCACCGGTATTCCGATGCGTGGGTTCGAGGGCGGCCTTGCCTGCCTCAGCGTTCATGCGGCGCCGTCATGTCCGGGCCAGGGTGATTTCGAGCGAGCGTTCGGCTGGCTGACGGGAATCGTCGGCTGGTTCAACGTCATTCCGCTGGCAATCGGCGTGTTCATCGGCGGCCCGCTACTGGGTAGGGAGATCGAGCGAGGCACCCACCGGCTGGTCTGGACGCAGTCTGTGACGCGGGCACGCTGGATCGGCGTGAAGCTGGCGTTGGTGTGCATGCTCGCCATCAGCGTCGGCGCCGCAATCGCCGGCCTGATGACCTGGTGGCGTCAGCCTTTCGACCTCATCGAGTCCCCGTTCAGCGGCGCGGGCTTCGACATGGAGGGCCTCATGCCCGCCGCCTACGTGCTCTTCGCCCTGGCTCTTGGCGCTGCCGCCGGCGCGATCACCCGCAAGGTGCTGCCCGCCATGGCGCTGACGCTCCCAGCCTTTCTCGCGATTCGCCTGCCGGTTGAGTTCTGGTTGCGCCCGCACTACCTGGCACCACTTACTGCGGTGGTGCGCGGCTCGGGCGGCGGTGCGCCGGCGGGTGCGTGGGTCATCGACAACGGCCTGATCGACAGCGCGGGCAACCCGGTGTACGCGTCGCAAGCGACTCAGCTCTGTGGCAACCCGCTCACCGGATCGCTGCCCAGGTCGGCCGACGCGTGCCTCTCAGCGCACGGAATCATGGAGCGCGTCGTGTATCAGCCGCTCGACCGCTTCTGGACTTTTCAGTTCATAGAGGCGGGCATCTACGCTGCGCTCTCGCTGGCGCTACTCGCCTTCACGGTCTACTGGGTTCGCCGCCGCATTCGCTGACGTGAGTCTAGATCGCGCGCATCCGATTGTTGCGCGGACCGTGCTCCAAC
>JAFAJR010000279.1 GCA_019236085.1 Candidatus Dormiibacterota bacterium | reverse complement strand
CTCGGCAGGCGCTGCGGGAATGGGACGGCGATGATCGGACCAGACGGCGACCGGCAACGCGACCAGCAGCGCCCCGCACCACGACAGCACGACGCCGATGCAGAGCACCAGCGCGAACTCCGCGACCAGCGGCACCGCAACCAGCGGACCGACATCGACGCCGGTGACCACGAGCAGGGCCAGCAGACCGACAAGCGTCGCCACCGCCGCCACCAACGTCGCACCACCTGTGTTCTGCAGCACGGTGCGCAGGGCGTCCTCGTCGCGTTCGCCTCGCGTCCGCTGCTCGTGATAGCGGGCGACCAGCTGCACCGCGTAGTCCACACCGAGTCCCAGCAGCACAGGGATGCCGGCAAGCACCGCCGGGGTTATCGCGATGCCGAACAGCAGCGTCAGTCCCACGGTGAGAACGGTCGCCGCCACCGCGGCGAGCAGCGGCAGCGCCCGGCCCCGTACCCGGAAGGTGCCCACCAGCAGCAGCAGCATGACGAACAACGCGATGGGCAGCAGGATTGCCAGCAGCGTCGACATGCCGCGTGTGACGCCGAGCGCCAGCAGCGGCGCGCCGGCGATGACATAGCTGAACGGCGCGTCGTTGAACGCCGAGTAACACGCCTGGTCGTTCTGCGCACCCGAGCCGCCGCACTCCGTGGGATTGAGTGGTCCCAGCGCCTTGAGATTGCTGAGCGACGCGGCCGACAGCGACTGCGTGTAGTTGTCGGTGCCGATGCCGTGCGCCAGATACTGCGTGATCTTGTTCTGCAGGCTCTCCAGGTTGCAGGGATCAGCGCAGCCGGGGGCCGGATGTGCCGACCCGTCGGTGTACTGCTGCTTGAGGCGCACGGTGAGAATCTCGTATGTGTCGCCGCCGGTGGCAGGCCGCGGCAGCACCGCGGCCCACTGCGCTTTCGGTTCGCAGAACTGGCCTGAATCGACCTGCGGGCAGTTGGGAAGATCCAGCAGCGTCCGCTCGAAGAACACCTGGCAGCTGGGCGTGACCTTGAGCAGCCCGGCGATGGTGTCGTCGCAGTCGCCGTAGGCAGCGGCGACACGGGTGAAGAACTGCTGCGCCGCGGTCGCGTTGGCGGTGTTGCCCGGCCCGGCGAGATACTCAGCGAAAAGCGGCGGGACTGGGTCCTTGGACACCGCGGCGTCCACCGCCTTCTCTCGTGCGTCGATGATGCGGTCTGTCGCCTGTTCCTTGTAGGCGGCGCGGGCGTCGTGCGCGTCGGCGGCGGCGCGGAACACG
Organism: Candidatus Dormiibacterota bacterium; assembly: GCA_019236085.1. GTDB lineage: Bacteria > Chloroflexota > Dormibacteria > Aeolococcales > Aeolococcaceae > JAFAJR01. Next base: position 6,870 of record JAFAJR010000279.1, on the reverse strand, counting down.
TACGCCTCGAGCAGCGATTGCGCGGAGTTGATGTCCTGCTGCAGCAGCTGTTGCAGCTGCTGTTGGTTGGTGTTGCCCTTGCGCACCTGCTCCAGGTAGGCGGTTTCGGCCACGAAGTACGGATACTCGGTGAGCACCTTGTTGACCTCGGCCACCGCAGCCTGGCGCAACGAGCCCGCGACCGATCCTGGCCCGAGCACCGACGCCACCCTGGGGTCGTGCGCCAGATCGATCTCCAGCGCACCCAGGCGTTCGAGATTGCTTTCGAGATACGGTGCGGACGGGTTGCGCGCGGTGAACACCACGACGATGGGGTCGGAACCGAAGGTCTGCGAGAACGATGCAAAGGTCTGACCTGCTGTGGACGAGCTGCCTACCAGCAGCGTCTGCCCTGAGTCGACACCGAAGCGCAGCAGCCCCAGGAGTCCGAGCAGCGCAACCACCAGCGCACCAACTGCCATCGTCAGTGGCCGGCGCGCCATGGGTCCCGCCAGCCGCGTGATGGGAAAGCGAAAACGCATCAGGAGCCGATCATGCCCCAGGGACGCCTGATGCGCGCGATCAGGACGCTATCAGCGCGCCGAAGCTGCTCAATTGCTCGCCGGCGTACTGCGCCGGAGAGTTGCCCACGGTGTCGCCCAGGGGGCTGGGCAGGCACTGCTGGGGAAGACCGGGGATGATCACCGGCAGGCAGGACGGCAGCGACGGCAGGTTGGGCAGTCCCGGGGCGAAGTTGTAGACGCGCACGTGCAGGAAGTGAGCCAGGCCGTCCGGCGATACCGAGCAGTGGTTGTCGTCTGCTGAGCCCGGAACTGGCGACTTCGACACCGGGCAGGGATCCGCGTAGTAGAACGCCGACTTCACGTTCTCCACCGCGCCGATGATTCCTTGCACCACGTTGGCGTCCGCGGGGTCGCTCTTGTCCACGCCGGTGAGGTTCTCACCGAAGAGTCCCAGCAGGTATTCGAACTTCGCAAGACGGTCCAGGGTGCCACCCTGTTCGCCCAGCTGCTGGATGATCCGCGCCAGGTTTCCGGATTCGCCGCCGAGTGCTGTGTCGAGCTGCCCCAGCACCTGGTTGGCGTTGCTCAGCAGCGACTGCAGCTGCGCGGCGTTGCTGGCGAACGCCTGCACCGTCTGTTCGCTGTTCGCCACCAGCTTGTCGAGTGGCGTCTGCGCGAAGTAGTTGTTGAACTGCTCGTCTTTCACCAGCATGTCGCTGAGCTGCGGCGCCACCTGGTCGGCCGCCACGAGCGGGCTCTGCAGCACCTTGCTCAGCTCGTCCGACACCGCGAGCAGATGGTTGACGTCGTCACCCCGCCCCACCGCAGCGGTGCCGAGCTCGACGAAGAAGGTGCGGAGGTTCTGCTGCTCGGGCGCTTGCAGGTCCTGCAGGATGTCGCTGAGGTCGACCGGCTGCACCGTCTGGTCGACGAGGATTGTCGCGCCGTCCTGCAGCACAGGGGCCGATGCCGTGCCGGGAACTATTGCGATGTACTTGGGGCCGAAGAGACCGTGGGCGCGCAGGTACACCGTCGCGTTGCTGTGGATGTCAGCATATTGCTGCTGCACCTGCAACGTTGCCAGCGCGTAGGAGCCGCCGGCGACGACGCTCTGCACCTCGCCCACCTTGACACCGCCGATCTCAACCGAGGCATGCGGTTCCAGCGCGTCGGCGTCGGCCAGCTGCACGTGCAGCGTCTCCGTCCGGTTCCACGGCAGCGGGATCTGCGGCCCGCCGGGGATGCCGCTCACCACCACCGCCACCATGATCACCGCGAGCAGCGCAGCTGCCACCACGCCGCTGTGGAACGGATGCACGCGTTCCCGGCGCATCAGCGCATCCTCTCCATGTACCAACCCCAGTCAGCTGTCTGCGGCACCTGCACGTGGTAGTCGATGCCTATCGGCAGTGTCGGCGTGGGGATTGGAATCGGCAGGCTCGGCGTCGGCGTCGCTACCGGGCCGCCCACTCCAGGGGTCGGGGTGGCGCACGGCAGCAGGGGCAACGGGATGCACACCGGGAGACTCGGCGTGGGGATGGGTAGTGACGGCGTGGGGATGGGCAGCGATGGGATCGGGAGCGACGGCGTCGGAGCGCTCTGTCCCTGACCCGGCAGCCCGGCAGGCAGGCCGCAGTTGTTGGGGATCAGCCCGCACGGGTCGATGCCTGCCACGTTCTGGCGCAGGAAGAAGTTGCCCACCGCGTCGCCCTGCGAGGTGGCGGTGCCGATCTCGTAGATGAGGTCGATGCTGGCCCGCGCTGGGATGCCGCCGTTGCCGTTCACGATGTCACTCGGCTCGGCGTTGCTGATGGGACGCCTGAACGCCTCTGACTGCGGGATGGTGTTCGACAGAAGGTCGTTGAGATAGTTGGCGAAGAGACCCACCTCGCGCAGGCCGGAGTCGAGCTGGTCTGCAGCGTTGCCACCGAGCACCTGGTTGCTGGTGAGGTTGAGCGTGTCGGTGTTGGTGATGTAGCCCTTGAGCGCCTTGCCCTCCTGGGATGCCAGCGCTGCGGTGACCGTGTTGAGGTTGTCGATGACGCTGGCCAGGTCGTCGCGGCTCTTGGCCAGCTGTTCAGCTGTCACGCCGAGGTTCACCAGGATGTTGTTGAGGTCGCCGTTGCGCGTGACCAGCTCCTGGGTCGGCACCTGGCTGTTCACCGACAGGTCGCTCAGGTCCGGGATGAGCTGCTGCAGCGTTCCCTCCTGGTTCTGCACCGCAGCCGAACCTGTGCGGATCAGCTGTGTCAGCGCGTCGCGCGTGGGCTTGTCGAAGGTGTCGAGGATCTGGTCGAAGTCCACCACCGGCTTGGTGGACTGGAGGCCGATCGTGCTGCTGTCCTCCAGCATCGTGGTCGCGTGACCGGGATTGAGCTGGATGTACTTCTGACCGAGGAGGGTCGCCAGCCGCACGGACGCTGTGGTGTCACCGGGCAGCGGCCAATCACCGTCGTCGACATGAAAGGTGACGTCGGTGTACGCGCCCTTCGAGACAACGCTCACCACCTGTCCCACCAGCCGGCCGCCGATGCGCACGTCGCTGCCCACCGACATGGCGTCGGCGTCGCTGACCTGCGCAGTGAGCGTGTGACCGGGCGACCAGGGAGCGCCATACTGCAGGTTGATGTCGGCCATCAGCCCGATGACGAGCACGATCACTGCGCCGGCGATGAATCCTGCGATGAGCGGGTTGATGCCCCCGCGACGTCCGATTGCGTTCATCCGCCGCACCCGTTGCCCAGCATCTGGGGCAGCGCCAACGCTCCCGACTCTTCGAAGTGCGAGGTGCGGTGTTCCACTGAGAGTCCGCCGCTCTCGTTCGAGCCGTAGCCGTTGGGGGGCAGTGTGGGATCGATGCGCAGCGAGTCCACGCCGTTCGAAGCGCCGTTGAGCGTGCCGGTGCTCTGGTTGTAGCCGGTGGCTGTGATGAACTCGGAGAGCAGCGTGTCCAGGCTGCCGACATGGGGGTTCACCTGCTCCACGATCGGTGTGATGTAGCCGGAGAGCGCACCGGCGCAGGTCAGGGTCTGCGGGCCGAGCTGGAAGATGCGCTGCAGCGCGGCCTGGGTCTGCGGTGAGCTGAGCCCTGAATCCAGGTCCGAGAGGACGTTGGCGGCGTGCACCAGCGTACCCTGCAGGTCGACTTCGCGCTGGGCGAGTGCTGTGAGCAGCGTGTCGAGGTTGACGATGAGCGGCCGCAGGTTGGAGTCCTCGCGCGCCAGGTCGCCGGAGATGGTGTCGAACTCGTAGTTGAGCGCGTCCAGCTGCGGCGACCGCGTTGCCAGCACGTCGGTGATGCTGATGGCGTCCTGCGTCAGCGGGTTGGCGTTGGCGAGCAGGACGTTGAGGTCGGCGGCGCCGGCGCCGCCGAAGGCGAGCACGCCCTCCTGCAGCTGGGTGCGGATGGCCTCTGTCACGTCAGGCGTGAACACGTTGTTCAGCTCGTCGAGGTTGACGGGGCTCTGCGTCTCGCTGAGTGGGAAGTACGGTTCACCGTTCAACGCGGGGTTGTGCACGGACCCGGGCTCCACCTCGACGAACATGTTGCTCAGCACGCCGCGTGGCTTGACGATGACGGTGGTGCCATCGTGCAGCGGCCAGTGCGCCGCGTCGACCGACAGGGTCACCAGCGCGTCCTGCTGGCAGTCCTGGGGCGAGTCGTTGGACTGCGAGCCGACCTCGATCGATGACACGGTTCCCACCTGCACCCCCGCGATGCGCACTTCGTTGCCCGCCACGAGGCCGTTCACGTCGGTGAAGCACGCCTGCAGCGTGTGCGAGGACTCGCCGATGCCGAGGAAGGCCACGCTCGCCGATGCCCCGGCGACGATTGCCGTGAGGAACAGCGCCGTGGAGGTGGAGAGCGCGCGTGCCACGCGCCGGGTGAGGTTCACGGGTTCTCTCCGGGGAGCACGGAGCAGGGGTTCGGCACGGGGATCGTGGTGTGTGTGATCTGCTCCAGCTGCGAGATCAGGTTGGTGAGCCCCGCGCCGCTCAGCGTCTGGGTGATGGCGTCGCAGTGGAATGACAGCACCACGTTGAGCGCCCGGTTGTCGTTGCTCGGCTGGCTGAACAGCGAGTCCCACTCGACGCTCACGCGCAGACCCGGAGCTGACGAGACCGTGAGCTGGTCGTTGGGATAGTTGATGTTGCCCAGCAGCGTGCCGGTGAAGACCTCGTCGATGCCGCACACGCGCCCGCCACAGGCGGGTTGCGGCGCCACCACCTGGTTGAGGAAGAGGATCTGCGATTCGAGTGTCGGCGCCAGCTCACTGATCGCCGCACGCTGCGCCGCCACCGTCGGCGCCATCGCGTTGTTGAACTCCGTTGCGACATCCGAAGCACCCTGCAGCGTCGCCATCAGCGCCTGATCCTTGGCGGCCACGGCACCCAGCACCACGCTGCCGTTGCTCAGCACGCCGGCCAGCTGCTCGTGCTCGTCCGCCAGCGTCTGCAGGATGGTGTTGAGCTGCACGAAGATGTTATCCACCTGCGGCTGGTCCTTCTCGTAGACGTCGGCCACCGGCTGCAGGTTGGCGATCACCTGCTGCAGCTGCGGCAGCACCTGCTGGATGTCGCCGGAGCGCTGGAACAGCGCCGCGTCGAGCTCCTTGAGCACCTGCTGCTGCTCCGCCCGCGTCTGGGTGTCGAAGGCGTTGAAGATCTGGTCGTTCTCGACCGATTCTCCGGTCTGAGCCGGGGGCAGGAAGCCACCGCTGGCGATGGGCTCGGCTTGCGCCGGGTTGCCGACTGTGAGGTCCACGTACTTCTCACCCAGCAGCGTCTTGGGCCGCACCATGGCATAGCCGTCGCTGTACACGGGGATCGCGCTCGAATCGTTGATGGAGAGCGTGACCACGGTCTCGCCCGGGTACGACGGGTCGTGCGAGATGTCCACCACCTTGCCGACGTCGACGCCGGCCACGCGCACGTCGGCGGCCGTCGGAACCCCGTCGGCGTCGGAGAACACCGCGTGCACCTGGTACGACTGCGAGAAGGGCACGGGCTGACCGATGTTGACGGCGAGGAACTCCATGATCGCGATGCACAGCACCGTGAACGCGGCAACAATCGCGCCGTTGCGGAAGGTCTGCGAGCGCTTCATGTCAGCTCGCCCCTCCGTACGCTGCCCAGAAGCTTCCCGACGTCCCCTGCTGGTCTGAGCTGGGGGCGGCGCCGGCGCTTTTTACCGAGTAGCCGACCACCGAGAACACCGACCAGAAGTGCTGGCCGTTGGCGTCGGTGTCGGCGAACGAGGTCTCGAGGTCCGGGAAGACGTCGTTGATGTACTGCCGGTACGGCGCGATTGCCGTGATGATCGTGTTGCTCTGGTCCAGGAAGCTGTTGGTGTCGGCCAGCGCCACCGGCAGCGAGTCCAACGTGGCGCGAAGGTTGCCCGATTCGCCCGACACAAGCGCGTTGAGGTTCTGCAGCAGCGTGTTCGCCTGCCGCACCGTGCCGCCGATCGATGATTCCTGGTTGGCCAGCTGTCCCATCACCTGGTTCCAGGTGCCGAACTCCTGCAGCACCTGCGAGCGCTGTCCGGCGAGCACCGAGTAGAACCGCTGCAGCTCGAGCACGATGTCCTGCACCTGCTGCTGGCGCACAGACAGCTCCACCGCAGGCGCGTTGAGCTCGGTGATGAGCGCGTTGGTGGTGGCCGCCTCCTGGTTCATCGTCTGCCCGTTGTTGACAGTCGCGTTCCCCAGGGCGTTGATGAGCAGCTGCACGCGCTGCACCGTCTCCGGGTCGAAGATTGCGAGCACCTGGTCGATCTCGGTGATGGGAATCGTCTGCGAGACGGGAATCGTGCCGCCGTCCGACATCAGGGTCGCGTCACCGCCCCGCTGCAGGTCGATGTAGGTCTCACCCAGCAGGTTCTTCTTGCGCACCTCCGCAGTGGCGTCGGCGTGCAGGGGCAGCGCGTTCGGGTTGTCGATAACCATCTGCACCTCGGCCACCCCGTCGCGCACCGTCACCGCACCAACGTGTCCCACCTTGGTGCCGTTCATGTACACCTCGTTGTTGACGAGGATGTCGGCAGCGTCGGAGAACTGCGCAGTCACCGTGTACTGATGCGCCCACGGCGCGCGCAGTCCCATCTGCGCCACGATGAAGCCGATCACCACAAGGGAGATCAGCAAGTACGCGACGTAGATGGGCAGGTTCCAGCAGCTGCGCATCGCTCGGGTCCCCAGGAACGCGACGAAGAGCGCCGCGTTGTTGTAGGGGTCGCTGCGGTACGACGACTGCTGCGCCGCCACGCTGTTGTCGCACGAGCCGTTCGCAATCGGCGTCGCCGGAGCCGAGCTCAGGCAGATGCGGAAGATGGGATTGAGCTCCATGGGCGTCTGCTCGATGGCGC
>JAFAJR010000201.1 GCA_019236085.1 Candidatus Dormiibacterota bacterium | reverse complement strand
CACGAGTGGTCGCGGCGTCTGGGTCAGTCCCTGGTTGCGCAGCAGGTGAAAGTACTGGGCAGCTGTCGACACGTTGGCGACACGAAGGTTGCCGTTCGCCCCCAGCGCGAGGAACCGCTCGATGCGCGCGCTCGAATGTTCCGGCCCGTTGCCCTCGTAGCCGTGCGGCAGCAGCATGGTGAGCCGTGCGGTCACTCCCCACTTGGCGTGGCCGGCGCTGATGAATTGATCGACCACCATTTGCGCGTTGTTGACGAAGTCGCCGTACTGCGCCTCCCAGAGGACGAGCGTGCTGGGGTCCGCGGCGCTGTAGCCGTACTCGAACCCGAGGCAGGCCACCTCGCTGAGCGGGCTGTTGTGCACTTCAAAGGTGGCTGTGGCACCTTGGAGATGCTGCATCGGTATGTGCACATCACCGGTTCGCTCGTCATGGAACGCGAGGTGGCGCTGGCTGAACGTTCCGCGGACGCTGTCCTGCCCTGTGAGACGTATCGGCTGGCCGTCGAGCAACAGCGTGGCGAAGGCCAGCGCCTCGGCTGTGCCCCAATCGATGCCGCCGTCTCGCAGCGACTCGCGGCGGCGGTCCATCTGGCGGCGCAGCTTGCTGTTGAGGGTGAAGCCGTCCGGCACACCGAGCAGCTGATCATTGAGTGCGACCAACTCAGAGCCGGGAACGCGGGTTCGCTCTGCGACGTCGTCGACGTCGCCTTCGTGCGGCTCCTGCGGATGCTCGTCGAGCTCCGCAGCCAGGTTCTGCTTCACGCGCTCGTGTGCGTCACGCAGACGCTGCAGCACCTCCTCCGACATCGCTTCGACCTGATCCTCTGTTACCAGCCCGTCGTCGACCAACCGTTTGGCGAAGACCTCACGCACCGTCGGATGGCTGCGGATGCGCTGATACATCAGCGGTTGCGTGTATGCCGGTTCATCCGTTTCGTTGTGGCCGAAGCGGCGATAGCCGATGAGGTGGATGAGCACGTCGCGGTGATAGGTGCGGCGGTAGTCGTAAGCGAACCGCACCGCGGCGATGCAGGCCTCGATGTCGTCGGCGTTCACGTGGGCGATGGGAATGTCGAAGCCCTTGGCCAGGTCCGAGGCGTAGCGCGTGGATCTCGCCTCCCCCGGGTCGGTGGTGAAGCCCACCTGGTTGTCGGCGATGATGTGTACGGTGCCGCCTGTGGTGTAGCCCGGCAGCGATTGCAGGTTCAACACCTCGGCCACCATGCCCTGCCCCGAAAACGCGGCGTCGCCATGGATCAGGACCGGTATCGCGGCTGCCAGGTCCAGACGCAGCTGATTCGCATGGCGCTGGGTCTGCTCGGCGCGCGCCCAGCCCTCCACCACCGGGTCCACAGCCTCGAGATGCGACGGGTTCGAGAGGAGTCGCACGCTGATCGGATGCCCGTTCTCTGTGATGTACGTGCCGGTCGAACCCATGTGGTACTTGACGTCGCCGGTTGCCTCCTCGAAGTCGCCGAAAGCACGGCGCGCCTCACCCAGCTCGAACGCGTTGAGGATCGATTCGTACGGCCGGTTCACGACGTGCGCAACGACGGCCAGGCGTCCCCGGTGCGACATGCCCAGCACTACCTCGCTCACGCCGTCGGCAGCGATATGGCCCAGCAGGGTTTCGAGCATCGGCACCATCGCGTCGAGTCCCTCGATGGAGAAGGTCTTCTGGCCGATGAACGTGCGACGCAGGTAGCGCTCCATCGCGTCGACCTTGGTGAGCCTTCCCAGCAGCCGTGTGCGCTCGTCCTGCGACAGCGGCTGTGTGTAGGCGCCGGACTCGATGTGCTCGCGAAGCCACACACGCTGCTCATGGCTGGAGATGTGCTCGATCTCATATGCCAGCGTGCCGCAGTAGGTGCGGCGCAGCGCAGGCAGCACGTCGGCGAGCGTCGCTCCCGGCACGTAGACCCGCAACAGGTCGGCCGGAATCGCAGCCATGACGTCGGGTGTGAGGTTGTACGTGGCCGGTTCCATCGCCGGGTCACCGATAGGCGGGGTGCCCAGCGGGTCGAGGTGCGCTCCGAGGTGACCGTGGGTGCGGTGCGCTTTGACCAGCGACGTCGCGGCCTGCATGGCGCCGAGCATCCGGCGGTCGGCCCTTGCCCGGCGCGTCTCCGGTTCGGCCTGCGACGGCACTGGAATCGATTCCTGCTGCGGCGCAGCAACGCCGATGCTTGCGAAGACGTCCTCGTAGAACCCGTCCTCGCCCTGCAGCAGCGCGGTGATGCGGGCGAGGAACTCGCCGGACTGTGCACCCTGGATGATGCGATGGTCGTAGGTGCTCGTCATCGTCATCACCTTGGCGACGCCGAGCTCGTGCAGGCGCGCGTCGCTCACACCTGCCCAGTCGGGTGGGAATCCGATGGCGCCTGTCGCGATGATCACCCCCTGCCCGGTGAGCAGGCGCGGCACCGACATCATCGTCCCGATACCGCCGGGGTTGGTGAGCGTGATGGTTGCTCCCCGCAGCTCGTCGGCGGTGAGCGTGTTGGTGCGGGCCCGGTCGATCAAGCGGTCGTATTCCTCGCGAAAAGCGGCGAACGGCAGCGAGTCCGCGTCGCGTATCACCGGAACGACGAGGAACCGCGAGCCGTCCTTGCGCCTGCTGTCAACGGCGATGCCCAGCTGGACTCCG
>JAFAJR010000380.1 GCA_019236085.1 Candidatus Dormiibacterota bacterium | reverse complement strand
GCTCATTATCGGCATCGGCATCCTCCTCTCCGCGGCGCTCGGTGGGCTCTACGGCATCGGCATCGCGGCGATGGCGCTGCTGAGCATGACCGGCATCGTGGTGGCCATCGACTCGTATGGCCCCATCACCGACAACGCCGGCGGCATCGCGGAGATGGCCGATCTTCCTGAATCGGTGCGGAACATCACCGATCCGCTCGACGCCGTGGGCAACACCACCAAGGCTGTGACCAAGGGGTATGCCATCGGGTCGGCCGGCCTGGCCGCCTTGGTGCTGTTCGCCAGCTACACGGACATCCTCAGCAAGCACGGTTACTCAGGTGGCTTCGACCTCACCAAGCCGCCGGTGATCGTCGGACTGTTCCTCGGCGGCATCATGCCGTTCCTCTTCGGTTCGCTGGCGATGCTCGCGGTGGGGCGCGCAGCGGGTGGCGTTGTGACAGAGGTGCGGCGGCAGTTCCGCGAGATACCCGGCATCATGGAGGGCACGACACGGCCGGAGTACGGCCGCGCCGTCGCGCTGGTCACCGCGGCGGCGCAGAAGGAGATGATCCTGCCCGGGCTGCTGCCTGTGGTCGCGCCACTGGCGGTTGGCTTCATCCTCGGTCCGCAGGCACTAGGCGCGATGCTGCTTGGCACGATCGTGGTCGGCCTCTTCGTGGCGCTGCAGATGACGACCGGCGGCGGAGCCTGGGACAACGCCAAGAAGTACATCGAGGACGGCAACTACGGCGGCAAGGGCACCGAGGCGCATGCCGCCGCGGTCACGGGTGACACCGTCGGCGACCCGGAGAAGGACACGGCCGGACCGGCGATCAACCCCATGATCAAGGTGATGAACATCATCGCGATCCTGGCCGCGCCGGCAGTCGCGATGCACCACCTGTTTTATTAGGCAGGGACAGGCAGGCCCTCTGGCACACTTGTCTCATGGCGGACACAGTCGCCGAGGCGCCGCTGATCCACCATGCGCTGAAGTCGCATCATCGGGACGTCCAGGGCGGCGCTGCACGCGCCGCCGTGTTCGGCATCAGCGACGGGCTGCTCACCAACGTCTCGCTCATCCTCGGCGTGGCCGGAGGCAGCCCCGCGGCGTCGATCGTTCGCCTCGCCGGGCTGGCCGGGCTGATATCCGGCGCCTTCTCCATGGCCGCCGGTGAGTACCTGTCGATGACCGCGCAGAAGGAGCTGTTCGAGCGTGAGCTGGAGATCGAGCGCCGCGAGCTCGAGCGTCATCCGGAGGCCGAGACCCGCGAGCTCGCGGCGACATTCCAGCGCCGTGGTCTCAGCGAGGACGACGCCCTGCGGCTTGCCGAGGCCGTGATGCGCGACCCAGAGGTGGCCCTGGACGTCCACGCCCAGGAAGAGCTTGGCGTGAGCCCGCGCCGCACGGGCCGTCCCTGGCAGGCGGCGGCCTCCTCATTCGTCAGCTTCGGCGTGGGGGCGATCATCCCGCTCTTCCCCTGGTTCTTCACCGGGGGCCGGCTCGGCGTCATCCTCTCGATCATCCTTGGGGCCGCGGGGGCGATAGCCGTTGGCATCACCCTGGCCGCGTTCACCGGACGCGTCCGCTTCCGCCCGCCTGCCCGGCAGCTGGTCTTTGCGATCGTCGCGGCGGGGATCACCTTCGGCGTCGGACGGCTCATCGGGGTGAGCAGCGGAGGCTGACGTGAGGCAGGCCGTTGACCAGTACCAGATCGAGATTCGCGAGCTGCGTCGCCAGCTGGCCCGGCTGCAGGCGGCGGAAGCCGAGCCCGATGTGATCAACGAGTACGAGGCCGAGGTTCGCCTCCATTCGGCGCTCTACCGGGCGGCGCAGGAGACGCTGGCAGCCGGCGACCACGAGCCCGTGCTCCGCCGAGTCCTGGACGAACTCGGCTTCGGCGAGTGGACTCTCGACAGCGTGTACAGCTTCGTCTACGAAGCGGCGATGGAACTGCCTGACGACGGAGACCTCGCGGCACGCATCGACGCCACCGACTTCGCCGACTCTCTGCGCAACGCGGCAGAGGTGTAGAGGCGGGTCTAGACGACCGCCGCCTCGGGGGCGGGAGCAGCCGCGTCCGTGGCCGGCACCTTCTTGCCGGGGTTGAGCACACCGCGTGGATCGAGGGTGCTCTTGATGCGGCGCATGAGGTCGACGCCGGCAGGTCCGAGCTGCTCCACCACGTAGGGGATCTTGGCCTGGCCGACACCGTGCTCGCCGCTCAGCGACCCGCCCATGCGCAGCACCGTTTCAAACAGCCCGCCGGCCGCCGCGTCGGCCCGTTCGCGCTCACCGGGAACGCGGGGATCGAGCAGGAACGTGGCATGGAGGTTGCCATCGCCGAGGTGACCGAAGTTCACCACCGGCATGCCGTGCTCGGCACCCAGCTCCCTGGTGCGGGCGACCAGCTCCGCCACGCGGTCGCGGGGCACGACCACATCCTCGTTCACCTTGCCGATCATCACCTTGGCCACGGCGGCGCTTACCGCCTTTCGAGCCCGCCATAGCCGCGCCCGCTCGGCGGCGTCCTCCGCGTCCTCGACGCTGCTCGCCTTGGGAGCGAATGCAGATCGCACCGCCTCGCGCTCGGTGATCACGGCGCTACGCTCGCCCTCCACCTCCGCGATGACCAGGGCTCCAGTGTCGGGACGGAAGCCGTCGATGCCGGCCGCCCGAATCGCCTGCAGCGCGCCGGAGTCGAGAAACTCCAGCGCGGCAGGCACCAGGCCCGCCGTCGCAACGGCTGCCACTCCGTCGGCGGCAGCCTCCATGGTTGGAAAGGTGGCGGTGATGGTGGCTCGGTCGGCCGGCGCGGGCAGCAGGCGCAGCAGCACCTCGGTGATCACCGCCAGCGTTCCCTCGGAACCGGTGATGAGCGGCAACAGCGCTGACAGACTTTTGTCGCCACCCTCGCCGAGGCGGACGACGCGTCCATCGGCCAGCACGGCGGTGACCCCGGCGACGTAGTCGGCGGTGACGCCATACCGGAGCGTGTGTGGCCCGGCGGCATTGCAGGCCACATTGCCGCCGATGGTGCATGTGGCCGACGATCCCGGGTCCGGCGGGTAGTAGAGCCCGGCTCTCTCGGCGCGCTCGTGGATGCTCCGCACCACCGTGCCGGCCTCGGCCTGGAGGCGGAGCGCGTCCGGTTCCAGTCCGAGGACGCGGTTCATTCTCGCGAGGCTCAGAACCACCCCGCCGCCCAACGGAGCCGCCCCCGCCGCGTAGCCGGTGCCGGCGCCCCGCGGCACCACGGGGATGCCGTGGTAGGCGCAGACCTCCACCACGCCGGCCACCTCGGCGGTGGTTCCGGGGAAGACGACGGCATCGGGAAGATGCCGTTCGCCCGACGCCCCCCAGGCGTCGTATGCGTATGCCGCGAGGTCGGCCGGCCGGTCGTAGACATGCGGCGTGTCGACCTGGCGCTCGAGGTCACGGATGATGCGGCGGTCGAGCATGCGGCCGCATTCTACGGGCCGCGCGAAGCGCCTCGTTATACTCGAAACG